>JAYTWA010000340.1:0-5275 GCA_043743675.1 Sphingomonadales bacterium | reverse complement strand
GAGGACGTGCCTGGCTATCACTCGACGGGTCGGTCGGCTGCATTCTGGCATGAAACGCTTGGTGGGCCGCTGGTGCAACCGCTAAGCAAAGCGTCGCTCGGTCCGCTGCAGGCGGGCGGATTTCTGGAACCGCGCACGTCATTGAATGTCGCTGAAGCTGAAAACGTTGGCAAGCTTGATGCACTGATGGCGAATTTCGCGGGAACTGGTGCCCAGCTTCGCCGATTGGACCATGCCGGAATCTGCGGTTTTGTGCCTAGGGCCAAGCCGGTCCTGGTCGATGGTGTGCTCGAAGTGGATTGCGCCGATATTGATGTAGGTGGCTTGCTCAACAAATATCTGTCCGACTTTCGCAAGGGCGGCGGCACTGTGCTAACCGATTTTCGTGTTGATGAGATAACGCGCGAGAACGATCTCTGGACGGTAAAAGGCGGGGCGAACAGCGTGACGGCGCGAACTGTCGTCAATGCAGCAGGGGCGTGGGGCGATGTTGTGGGGATGCTCGCAGGGGCCAAACCGCTTGGTCTGCAGCCCAAGCGCCGGACGATAGCCCAAGTGCGCGTGGATGGTGACGATGTGCCGCACGACCTGCCGCTGACGATTGATATTGCGGGCACATTTTATTTTCGCCCCGAAGGCGTGAACAAGCTGTGGGTTTGTCCGCATGATGAAACGCCGGTTGAGCCGGGCGACGCATCGCCCGAAGAGATTGATGTCGCGATTGCCATTGACCGGCTCGAGACAGTGACGAATTGGCGGGTGCTCGCAGTCGAACATAAATGGGCGGGCCTGCGGACGTTTGCGCCGGACCGGCTGCCTGTTTATGGTTTTGATCCTAAGATTTCAGGTTTTTTCTGGTGCGTTGGCCAGGGCGGCTATGGCATCCAGACAGCACCAGCGGCAGGCGCGCTCTGTGCTGCTATGCTGCTGGATAAGACGCCGAGTGATATGGTCGCACATATTGATCCGGCATCGTTTTCGCCGAGACGTTTCTAATACGCTCGTGTTAGTTCTTGCTTACGGCGATGGCGGCACCGCTGGCCAGACGGTCAGCGCGTTCGTTTTCGGGGTGGCCAGCATGGCCCTTCACCCAGACCCATTCGATGCGATGCGGTTTGGCGGCGTCTAGGAGCGCTTGCCATAGATCTGCGTTTTTCACTGGTTTTTTGTCGGCCGTTTTCCAGCCATTGCGCTGCCAGCCTTTGATCCATTTGGTCAGGCCGTCCATGACGTAGCGGCTATCGGTCGAAAGTGTCACGCGGCAGGGCTTTGTCAGCGCGTTTAATCCCGAAATTGCGGCTTGGAGCTCCATACGGTTATTTGTTGTGTGCGGTTCGCCGCCCGATAATTCTTTCTCGTTCGCGCCCATGCGAATGAATGCGCCCCAGCCGCCGGGGCCAGGATTGCCCTTGCAGGCGCCATCAGTGGCGATTTCGACATGCGGGAGTTCGCTCACAGCGCAGCGTAATGATCGAGGCGCCGCAAATAGGCGAGCGGGTCTTTGCGTGTGACCAGCGCATCGGCAGGCGTGTTAAGCCAATCCCAAGCGCGCGTCAGAAGAAAGCGGAGGCAGGCGCCGCGGGCAAGAGCGGGGAAGGCTGCACGCTCGGCATCGCTAAGTCCAAAGCTTGCGTCATAACCGGCAATAACGGCATCGCCCACAGCGGCGTTATAGCCGGAGCCATCGGAAACGAAACTCCATGCGGCATGAGTCACTGCGACGTCCCAGGCTCGAACTTCGGTGCAAGCGAAGTAGAAGTCAATGATACCGCCAACATTGTCGCCCCGCATCAAGACGTTGTCGGGAAAGAGATCGGCATGGACGATAGATTGGAGCAGGTGACGGGGCCAATGCTTATCAAGCCACGCTAGTTCGGCAGTAACGCGCTGTCGTAGTCCGGGTTTGATCTTGTCGAGATCGTCGCCGCAGCGCGCAGCGAGATCATGCCAGCCCGCAAGGCCCAGCGAATTTGCGCGGGACAGATCGAAATCGCCCAGCGCTTCGTGCATTTTGCCGAGCGCCGCGCCAGTCGAATAGGCTTGTGCAGACGTAGGTGTCGTTACTGACACGCCAGGCAGAAATTCGATCAGGCAGGCGGGGCGACCGGCCACGACCTGCATCTGCACCCCCGACTGGTCGCGAATCGCACGCGGGACGGGCAGGGCGCGGTCCGCAAGATGGTCCAACAGCTTGAGAAAAAAGGGCAGATCGCCTGCATCGACGCGCTTTTCGTAGAGCGTCAGAATGAACCGCCCACTGGTTGTGTCGATCAGAAAATTACTATTCTCGACGCCCTCAGCAATGCCCTTTGCCGAAACCAAGGTGCCGACGTCGTATCGGGTTAGCAGTGCCGCCATTTCTTCGGCGGAAACCTGCGTGTAAACCGCCATGCTAGGCCGCGAGGCCGCGCGGCAATTTGAATTCGATTGATTCGATGGCCGCTTCGACGACGGTCTCTGTGACATCGAACCGTTCGCCCAAGGCAGCAACAACTTCGCGTACAAGAATTTCGGGCGCCGATGCACCTGCCGTAATCCCCACTGTCTTGGGTGTGCCCAGCCAGTCGAAATCAATTTCTTCGGCTCGCTGAATCAATTTGGCACGAACGCCATTGCGTTCGGCAACCTCGACGAGGCGCAGCGAGTTCGATGAATTCGGCGCTCCGATGACAAGCATCGCGTCGCATTTCCCCGCGATCCGTTTGACAGCTTCCTGCCGGTTTGATGTCGCATAACAAATGTCATCGCCGCGTGGCCCCTGAATATCGGGAAAACGAGATTGAAGCGCGCGGACGATTTCTGCGGTGTCATCAACGGACAGCGTTGTTTGCGTCAGGAAAGCGAGGTGGGTCGGGTTGGTTGGTGCGAGCGCGGTAACATCTTCGACGGTTTCGACCAAAGTCATTGCGCCATCAGGAACCTGCCCAAATGTCCCTACGACTTCGGGATGGCCGCGGTGGCCGATGAAAATGATATGCCGATCACTATTAACTAGGCGTTCGGCCTGACGGTGGACCTTTGATACCAAGGGACACGTTGCATCCCAATATTCGAGACCGCGTGATTCGGCATCGGCCGGAACACTTTTCGGAACGCCATGCGCCGAAAACACAACCGGCGCGCCATCGGGCACCTCGTTAAGTTCATCGACGAAAACGGCACCTTGAGCCTTGAGCGTGTCGACGACATAGCGATTGTGAACGATTTCATGCCGAACATAGACCGGCGCACCGTGTTTTTCGATGGCGAGTTCAACGATGCGTATGGCGCGATCAACGCCAGCGCAAAATCCGCGTGGCGCAGCAATGAGGAGATCGAGATGAGGGCGTGTCATGAATGTCGCCCTACGCGATTGCTTGCGCACGCGAAAGCCGGTTCCTATGAGGGCGCATCATTCGTGTCGCTTGAGGATCACCCGTTGAAAAAACTAATCCCCCTCGTGGCCATTGTGCTGCTTTCGGCCTGCGCGAAAGATGGCGAGATTGATGAGACCGGCGGCATTGCGATTACACGCACAGCCTGTCCCGCAGTCGCTATCCCCGCGCAAACTGGCGATATTACTATATTTAACCCATCATCGAGCCGCGAGGCGCGGGCGATTGATGTAACTGCGAATATCACCAATTTGCGCATGGTTTGCGGCGATCAGGGCGAGGAAGTTGTCGCCGAAGCAAGTTTTGTTGTCGAAGGACGCCGCACGAATACAAGCGGCGCGCGTTCCGTAGAGCTTCCTTATTTCGCCACGGTCATACGCGGTGGCAATGCTGTTATCTCGAAACGGGTTGAGCGCGTGACTTTGAGCTTTGCCGATGGTCAAGCGCGGGCAAGTGCCAACGCCAAAGGCGGTGCTGTGATCAATCGTGCGGCGGCAACGTTGCCGGTCGATGTGCGCGCAAAACTCACCAAAAAGCGCCGGGCACAGGATGCGGATGCATCGATTGATCCATTGTCGGCGCCCGATGTTCGTGCTGCTGTAGCGCGAGCCAGCTTTGAGTTGTTAATTGGTTTTCAGCTTACTGCGGATCAACTGCAGTACAATGCGACGCGCTAATGTGCGGCGTGGTTGACACGAATCGCTGCACCGCACAAATATAATTTGCTTGCTAACGGGTAACCGTTGGACGGCCGCGCGGGAGAGTGTGCTATTCAAGCACCGCCGAAGGAGCAACCGCCCCGGAATCTCTCAGGCAACCGGACCGCGCGGACGAAAAAGCAACTCTGGAAAGCGTTCTGGCTACGGCTGGAACCACCGAAGGTGTAAGTCCTGCGCAATAGCGTTGGATCAAAGCTCTCAGGTTCCGTGACAGAGGGGGCAGTCTAAACATCGGGGTTTCCCGAAGTGACTGCACTTGTGACGGGGATTTTGATGAGCGACGACGTAATTGAAATTGAAACATTGCCGCTTGATGCGTGGCACCGGGCGAACGGTGCACGCATGGTCGAATTTGCCGGCTATCACATGCCCATCCAGTATGAAGGCATTATTGCCGAACATATGTGGGCACGCGAAAAGGCTGGACTGTTCGATGTGTCGCACATGGGGCAATTGCTGCTTTCGGGTGACGGATTGGATGCCGCAGTCGAAGCGGTTTTGCCGATTGATTTGTCGACACTGAGCCTTGGCATGCAGCGATACTCGCTGTTACTCGACGAAAATGGCGGGGTGCTTGATGACCTAATGGTCTCGCGGTGGCCCGACAAGCTCTATCTCGTCGTGAACGGCGCGACGAAGTGGGACGACATCGGGCATTTGCGCGAATATCTGCCAGATGAGATTACGCTTAATCATCTTGAAGACCGGGCACTTTTCGCGCTGCAAGGACCCAAAGCAGCTGAAGCATTGGCGCGGCACACCACGGGCGAATGGCCGCTATCGGCGCTGACTTTCATGCGTTTTGGCCATTTCGAAATTGGCGGCGTGCCGGTCGCGATCAGCCGGTCGGGGTACACTGGTGAGGATGGTTTCGAGATTTCGGTTGCCACGTCAGACGTTGAAAAAGTCGCGGCGCTATTGTGCGGCGAACCTGAAGTGAAGCCGATTGGCCTTGGCGCTCGTGATTCACTGCGGATAGAGGCGGGGCTGCCGCTTTACGGGCATGATCTGTCGCCGGAAACAAGCCCGGTCGAAGCGGGATTGCTATTCGGCATCAACAAGCGCCGCAGGACCGAAGGTGGCTTTCCGGGCGCTGACAGAATTTTGCGCGAAATTGCCGAGGGACCGCCGCGCAAATGGGTCGGCTTCACCGTCGAAGGTCGCCAGCCTGCTCGTGAAGGG
>JAYTWA010000339.1:0-3220 GCA_043743675.1 Sphingomonadales bacterium | reverse complement strand
CAGTCGCACCCGGCGTCGTCAATCGCGCGGACTTCTTCGCCAAGACGCGCAAAATCGGCACTCAGAATCGACGGGGCGATGCGAACAGGCTGCTGCATGACAGGGCCATAGCGACGGGTCGCAGGGGCAGCAAGGCGGAGTCTGGTGCTTTCGAAACTTGTCGCCGTCCCCGCATGAGCTTGTTATGCTGCATTGCGGGGTATCGATGGTCATACATAATCAGCGTCTTGATGGGTGGAAAGTAATCGGTGCCCATTTTGGCCGTGATCGTACGACGGCCATCCGCTGGGCGAACGAGCGCGATATGCCAGTGCGGCGGATGCCTGGCGGTAAAACGGCGACAGTTTTCGCCTATGCGCGTGAGCTTGATGCCTGGGCCGCTGGACTGAACGAAATCCCTGCGGCTACAAATGCTATTGTTAGTCCGCCGCGCCAATTGCCGACGGATCCAAAAATTGCGACTTTGTTCCTGCAGGCCCGCAGCGCATGGGCACAGCGAAGCGGCGCGGGCATGGTCGAAGCCATTGCTGCTTATAAAGCCGTCGTCGCTGCTGATCCCGGTTTCGCGCCAGCCTATGCCGGCCTTGCCGACACCTATATTTTGATGAGCGAATATGGCGCAGCCAGCTATGCCACCAGCTATCCGAAGGCGCGCGATGCCGCCGAACGCGCGTTGGCAATTGACCCAGATCTGGCGAGTGCGCACCGTGCGCTTGGCTCATACTATTTCTTCTGGGCGCGGGACACGGTCGCGGCGGGGCGTGCGTTCGAAACCGCACTCAATATTGCGCCGAATGACGTGCTCACACATATTTGGTTTGGTAATGCGTTGGCAGAAAACAGCGAATATGCGGCCTCGCAAAAGGCGCATGACGTTGCGCGGCTGATGGACGTCGGGCCGTTGCCACTCGAACTCAATCAGGCGTGGCTCATGTGGCTGAGCGGCGGCAGCAATGAAGGCATAGACCGCCTGCAAAGCATGGTCGTGCGTTATCCCGACAATGCGCTTGCGCGTGATTTCCTCAGTCATGCTGTGCTCGGGCAAGGGGACCTGACGGGTTATCTCGACCATTTTGAAGCGCGTGATCGATTGCGCGGTGTCCCGATTGCGACAAGCCGGGCAAACCAGTTGAAAGCGGCGATGCAAACCGGGGGCGCATCGGCGATGATTGACCTTGCCATTGATCTGTCGACCGAAGACGAAAGCGCGCGTCCAGTGCCTGAGCAAAGCTGGGCAGCCTATCTGGCCAGCAGTGGGGGCGACCGTTCGCGTTTGATGGCCATGTTGACGACTGCGGAAACTCGCGGCGAACTTTGGGCGTCAGCGTGGATCGCGGATCGGATTATCAAACGCTGGGCAGACGATTCGGAAATAGTGACGCTGGCCGGGCGCAGACCCGCGCCAAAGATGAAGAAATCTGGTTAATGGCGCAATAACGCGCTTTTCAAAGATCATTTGCGACGATTTGCAACAATTTGCGACGCGCAGGGCCGTGACGGCTGAGGTAGTCAGAGGTCACTAGGGACGTTCGTCGTATGGCGAAAGATCCCGGATAGTCGGTTCGCACCGCTTCATCGCCCCACGGGGCCAGCCTCAGGGGATTTCCAAATGCACATGCTCAAATCATTGGCCTGCGTCGCGGCGCTGACCATCGCACTGCCCGCATCGGCTGCAACGCTCGTTGATACGGGTGAGGGCACTGGTGAAACTTACTTTGTATTGCAAAACGGAAACCTTGCAGCGGGGCTGTTTACCTTGACCGCAGCTGCAACAGTCAGGTCCGTTGAAGGCTGGATCGGCAGTATAGCCGATAACAGCGGTAGCATTTCGATTTATACGGGCGGTGTAAACCCGGGTTTCTCAGGCCTACTTTACAGCGCCACTTACACTGTCGGACCTGCGGATGCTGCATGGCAAGGCGTTTTCGGGCAAAACTGGAACCTGGCCGCAGGTCAATATTGGGTTGTCTTTTCGGCTGTCGACAGCTTCATGCGCGCTGGCCCTGCGAACCCTTTGTCGCAAAATGCCGAAGCGCCGGGGATAGCGGGGCCCTGGCAACAGCTGGGCACAGGCAAGGCAGTCGCTGTCCGCATAACGGACAATGTACTCGCAAACCCCGGTGCCGTCCCCGAACCCGCAACCTGGGCAATGATGATCGTGGGCTTTGGCTTGGTCGGGAGTGTGATGCGGCGGCGTGTGACGCGGGTCAGCTACGCCTAAACCGAAACCATTTGCGGAGAAGATATTATGAAAATATTCATACTGGCGCTATCAGCTACGGCGGCAATTACAGTTACATCACCCGCGACAGCTGCGTTTGTCGTCGATACTGGTGCACCCACTGGCAGTGGGGCGAATTATGCGCTTTTTAGTGGCTTAGCCTCCAGCTTTGCCGGTTTGTTCACGCTAAGCACCGCAACAACGATCAACTCGGTTGAGGGGTTTATCAATGGCGGTGCCGGGGACCTAAGCACCATTACAATTTATGGCAACGGACCGGTGCCAGCGGCGGCAAACATCCTTTTTACCGCGAATTTCACGACAGTTGAGTCACCTAAGCCTGGGACCTGGCAGGGTGTTTTCGGCAAGAATTGGGCGCTGGGACCGGGAAACTACTGGGTTGGTTTTGCAACTGATGGTGGGCAAGGCATGTTTGGCAATGATGCACCGAACCCGCTTTCAGCTTATGCATTTTCTAGCAATGGCAGCTGGTTTCAAAATCCACTCAATGTCGGGGTCCGTATCTCAGGCGCGCCCACTGTTGGTGGTGCCGTGCCTGAACCAGCCAGCTGGACAATGATGCTCGCAGGTTTCGGCTTGGTCGGCGGCATGATGCGACGGCGGGTAACGAACGTAAGCTTCGCCTGATCACGGTTTTGGGGCGGGTGGTGCGACCCGGCCCGCCCCAATTTTACGCGCCAAATTTACGATCGTTTCAGACGCGCGATAAAAAAACCGTCGAGGCCTGGGCTAGGCAGAATGCGGAGTTGCCCCTTGGCGTCGGGCGTGAGGTCAATTGGGAGTTCGTCCGGTTCGATTGGATCTACTGTGAAACCGGTTGCTTCGATCACGCCTTCGCCTTCTTCGCGTTCGAGCGAGCAGGTTGCGTAAACTAATCGCCCGTCGGGTTTGAGCCACGTTATTGCGCGCGTGAGCAATCGTGCCTGAAGCGCTGACAAAGCCGCGATGTCGCTGGCCCCGATCCGGTGGAGCACATCG
>JAYTWA010000338.1:0-8201 GCA_043743675.1 Sphingomonadales bacterium | reverse complement strand
CCCGACCAGCAGCAAGCCAGCGCCACCCCTGCGCCTGCCACACAAGCAACGCCCCCCTACGCCCTTATGGCTGCCGCTGGTGGCGCTGGCATCGGCGGGGTATTCCTCCTCGGTAAAGTCTTCGGACGGCGCGGTTAGTCTATGCGCCGGGCCGCGCCAGTAACGCGCGGACGTGCGCTGGGTAATTGGCTTCGGTGCAATTGGCGTATGCAAATGCTTTCGCGGCGATGCTGATCCGGTTGGCCAGCGCGGCGTCGTTCCACAGACGATCTATGGCTGCGCCCATCGCTTCGGCGGAGCCTGCGAGTGTAATGAGCCCTGTCTCGCCATCCTTCACATAATCCTCGACGCCGGTTGACCCCGTGATGACCAGCGGCGTGCCCAGATAATAGGCTGAAACGATGGTGACATGGCCGCACGGCGTATCGGTGCTGATCAGGGGTAGCGCCATGACGCGCGCGCCCTGAACAATCGCCATCGCGTCAGGATAAGGGATGTTGCAAAGTGTCGTAACATTGGCCGGTATGGCCAGCGTGGTCAGATTTTCAGGTCGGGCGACGACGACAAAGCGCATATCGGGGCGCGCCGCAGCCACTTTCATGAGCATGCTATAATCGCGCGCATTGCCGCCCACCGCACAGACATAATCCGAATGTGGGGGCGGCATATCCGACGCAATCGGCGCGTTGACGCCCCAAAGGATGACGTTGATCCGCGCGGGGTCTATGCCGAAATGCGCGGCGTAGATGTCGCGTTCGACAGTGGCTGACACGACGAAACAGTTGATGGTTTTGTAAAGCCGCGCTTGCCGTCCGCGCCGCAAGCCAACGGGCAGATGATCGAAATTCAGATAATAGCAAACATGCGGAGCTTTAACCCTGAGCATATGTCGGCCAAGCTCAAGCGCACCGCCGAGGCCTGCGCCAAACGAAATGACGAGGTCTGCTGTGCGCCCGGCGCACGATGCCTGAAGCGCAGCACCCAATCGCGCGATGCGGTTTGCGACAGTCCCTGACGCGGCAGGTGCGCGGACAAATTGCCAATCATATTCTGGCATGTGCTGCGAGACCCAGCGCCATGCCGGATCGGCGATTTCGTGCAGAATGACAATGCGCTTGCGCAGCGTCGCCACGACCTCAGATCGATTCCCAAAGCGCGGCATCAAATACGCCCGCGCTAGAAAACGGTCGTTTGACGCCTGGAATATGCGCAGTTTTGCGAAGCCATCCGGTGCGGGCCAATGCATCGTTATAGCAAGGGTTTGCATAAACGATACGCAACTTCTTGGCATCAGTTGCCGCCGATCGCGTTTTGCCGAGATTGTCGAGAACCTGCTCGAGAATGGCTTCACCAAAGGGGTGGAACATATACAGGATTGTCATGTCAGGCTCATTGAATTCAAGCGCGTTGGCGCAAACGAACTCGATGTCACGGTTGCTCAAAACACTATGCTTGCGGTTGGCTTCGGCACCGTCCGTCAGCGATTGTATGAGTTCGACACCAACCGCACGCTTTGCGCCCATCCAGCTTGCCGCAAATGCAGTGCGTCCGAGACCAGACCCTAAATCGACGAACACGTCGTTCGGACCAATGTCTACACCTTTCAGATAAGCAAAAATATCGGCATAAGTTGACGGCACAAATGGCAGAAATGCGTCTGTTTCGCCTGGCACACCAGTCCCGACATGATGACCGAATGTATGGATGCCCAGTTTGCGGTCCCAATATTCGTCAACCGGGTTTTTAATCCGGTTGCGGATGTCGCGGTTACGGAATCGGTCAAGAAAGCCAGCCATGATACCCCCGAAAATAATCAGCCGCGTTTGGAGGATTTTCGTGCCCCAAATCAATCTATTTTACAGGCATGCCTCAAGAAACGGCTGGTCAAACCCATATTGCTTGGCCTTGTCGAGCGTATAGGGGCGCAGACCCATCGCGCGATATTCACCGATGATTTTACCATCAGCGCTTTCTTCGAGATATTCGAATTTGAACAACTGCTGCGTCACGATGACGGGGCCTTCCATGCCGACAATCTCGGTGATGTCAGTTACACGGCGTGATCCGTCGCGCAGGCGTTTGACCTGAATGACCAAGTCCACCGAGTCAGCGATCTGGCGCGAAATGGCTTCCTTGGGCATTTTGATGTCGCCCATCATGACCATGTTTTCCATACGCGCGATGGCTTCGCGCGGGGAGTTGCTGTGCAACGTACACATTGAACCGTCGTGGCCGGTATTCATGGCAGCCAGTAGGTCGAAACATTCCTGACCACGAATTTCGCCGAGGATGATCCGGTCCGGCCGCATACGCAGCGCGTTCTTGACGAGATCACGGATCGAGATTTCGCCCTGACCTTCAAGGTTGGCTGGGCGTGTTTCGAGCGGGAGCCAGTGCGGCTGTTGCAAACGTAATTCGGCGGCGTCCTCGATCGTCAGAACGCGCTCGCCGGGGTCGATCATTTTCGACAAGGCGTTGAGCATCGTCGTTTTACCCGAACCCGTGCCGCCCGATATAACAATGTTGAAACGGCATGCGCCCGCGATTTTCAGTGCGGTCGACATCTTGTCGGACATCGACCCACCCTTGGCCATCATGTCGAGCGTGATTGGTTTTGCGGAGAATTTACGAATCGAAATCGCGGTGCCACGCAATGACAGCGGCGGCACAATGACGTTAACACGCGAACCATCGGCAAGACGAGCATCGGCAAGCGGTGTTGTTTGATCGACACGACGACCAACCGAGTTGCAGATGCGCTGCGCAATCTGGAACAAATGTTCTTCATCGCGAAACTGGATCGGCGCGATGATCAACTTGCCCTTTTTTTCGATGTAAGTCTGATCAGGGCCGTTCACCATGATGTCGGTGATCAGCGGATCATTGAGCAACTCTTCAAGCGGCCCGAGGCCGAGAAGTTCATCAACCAGCACTTTTTCAAGCGCAAATTGCTCGCGCCGGTTAAGCGTGAATTTCAGTTCGGCCAGCACTTCGCCGATAATCGGGCGAAATTCTTCGGCGAGCTCTTCCTTGTTCAGGGTTGCCGCCGCTTCGGGATCAACGCGTTCGAGCAGGCGGGGAAGGACCTGTTCCTTAATTTTGTGGACGCTTGCCTCAAAGCCTTCTGCCTTTGGCGCGACTTCCATGTCACTGCTCTGGCGATCATTCAGCCGCGTCATTGCATCCGAATGATCGGGCATTGCCGGTTCAATCGCTGCACCGGGCAAAGGGACGGCGTCCAAAGGCGGGAATTGCTTGCCGCCTTCGTCTGGTGCGGGGGCACCCCCGCCTTGCATGGGTCGGGCGACGCCGAACGCCGGGCGATTACCCGTTGGCGTCCCGCCTGCTCCACCACGTTTTCCGAATGCGCTCATCTTTTACCCTGCAATTACGGAGGCCACGGAAAACAACCTGTGGCGATTTAGGGTGAATAGAACGGAAACTTTTATAATGTCCTAACTTGCAGTCTATTCTGGGTTAATTGTTCAAAATGGAGTGATCAGGCTACAGTAAACGGTCTGCACGCCCCTCTCGCCGAAGCAATTCCAGTTTTCGTTCAAGGCCATACGCATAACCACCAAGCGTACCATCCGTGCGAATAACGCGGTGGCAGGGGATGAGAACGGCGACATTGTTGGCGCCGTTTGCCGAACCCGTGGCGCGCACGGCACCGGGTTTGCCGATTTCAGTAGCAATCTGGGCATAGCTGCGCGTTTCGCCCGGCGGAATGCGGCGTAGTGCCTGCCACACAGCTTCTTGAAAGGCAGTGCCCTGAACGTCGAGGGGCAGGTCGGGCATGGTGGCGGGATGTTCGATAGCCGCGATTGCACCGGTGATGAGTTCGGCCATTTGCCCAGCATCACGCTCGATGGCCGCATTGGGGAAACGACGGCAGAGTTCGCTTTCATCCTCGTCAAAAGAGAGTCGGCAAATTCCGCGCTCTGTTGCCGCGAGCAGCATTTTGCCGAGGACCGTATCAACGAGAGCATAGCGGATCGTCACACCCACACCGCCGCCGCGCCAGGCCGAAGGCGTCATGCCCAACCGCCCCGCGCTGTCGGCGTAGAAACGGCTGGGGCTTTCGAAACCGGCGTCGTAAATAGCCTCCGTCACTGTGGCAGATTGATCAAGCGCATGTTCGGCGCGTTTGGCCCGTAGCGCACGGGCATAGGCAATCGGCGTGACACCCACGTCGCGTTTGAACAAACGGTGGAAATGGTGCGGGGCATAGCCGACTTGTGTGGCGAGCGTTTCGAGGACAGGCAAAGTGTCATCGCGGTCAATGAGCGATATCGCTTTGGCAACTGCCTCCCGATCGCGCCCAACCTCATCGGGTTTGCAGCGCAAACAGGCGCGATACCCCGCCGCCCGCGCGCCTTCACCACCCGCAAAATATTCGACATTTTGGCGTAGCGGGTGGCGGGCAGGACAGGACGGCTTGCAGTAAATGCCCGTCGTTTTGACCGCGCCGACGAACATCCCGTCAAAAGCGCGGTTGCGGGCCATGAAAGCGGCCCATGCGGTATCGGGATTTATGTATGCCATAAGCTCTGTTTGATGACTTTTGTTGAGTGACGCTTCCCGCGCCTTGCGGTCAAAACAATTCTGCAAAGAAATTCATTGACGCCTGCCAGCTCCGCCGGTCGGCATCGGCGCTGTAGTTCATGCCCGTTTCGGGCGCATTCGCCGATTTGCGCGTGAAAGCGTGAGCTGTGTTGCCATAAGCATGGATTTGCCAGTTCGCACCTGCATCAGTCAGTTCCTTTGCGAGACCAAGCACAGACTGCGGATCGGCCATTGGATCATCCCAACCGTGGCAAACGAGTATTTTGCTGCCGATTTCAACCTGTGGCCCGATGCCAGGCGGCGCGAAAATGCCGTGCAGACTGACAACGCCTTTGACTTCGGTGTTGCCTGATCGCGCGATGTCGAGAACACAGAGCCCGCCGAAGCAATAACCCATCGCGCCGATTTTGTTGTTGTTCGTGTGGGGATGGTTTCGCACATAATCGACCGCCGCCATCAACCGCCGAAGCAACGCCTCGCGATCTCCGAACCACGTGCCGACCAAGTGACCATTATCCCCAGCCGGATCGCCGCGCACGCCCTTGCCATAAACATCGATGGCAAAGCCGATATAGTCTTTCTCGGCCGCCAGCCTGTCCGCGGTTTCGCGCTCCTGATCGCCGATCCCGGCCCATTGATGCACAATGAGTACGGTCGGGAAAGGTCCGGGGCCGTCGGGCATCGAGACATAGCCTTCGCAGGTGACGTCCCCATCCTGATATTCAACAAGCGTGCCGACCATGGTTCAAATCTCCTGACTGAGTGGTGTTTTGCCCCGCGCTGCTTTTGCTTTTGGGTAGCGGCGCAGAAAATGGATGATGAGCATCATACCGACCACGCTCGGCGCGGCCCAGATGACGGGATTGAACGCCAGATGTGGGACATGCGCAATCAGACCCACAGAAAGGAATGCCGTGTAAGCCGCGATCCCCGTTGCGACCATCGCTTTCAGATGTTCGGGAATATAGTCAGCGGGGCTGCGCGTGGCCTTAAATATATACCACATATATGTGATCGTTGTCCCGAAGCCGAGGATCGCGACGAGCACCATCAATGGCTGTCCCAACATGAGCCCCTGCACAAAGCAATTGATGCCCGTCAGTAATACCGTGAGTTGCAGGGCGACCATCGACCAATGCCGGTTCGCATCATGCCTTCGCTTGTTCGCAATCATTTGAAGCCCATAGCGCGTCATGCTCATCGTCAGCAGCGCTAGATAAATCATCATCCAGCCGAGCAACCCACGATAAAGCGCTAGGTCAGTCAATTGGGTGTGCATCGCCGTTGGCCAAATGACCGAAAGCAACCCCATCCCGAGTGCCTGAAAACTGGCGATATATATAGAGGCCGAAAACACCCGCCCCCAATATCGATGGCGCGGGCCGCCCTTGCGCGTCGCGACCGCACCCCAGAAGCTGGTCAGCGCGACAATCCCAGAGCCAATATGTATCGCAAGGAAGAGGTGGAATAGCCATGGCATGATGCGCATAGTGTGACAGCAATTTACGCGCCGCAAGTGGCGTCCTCCACCTTGCATCGCAGCAAAACGGATGCTAATCGCGCGAAATTCCTGCCGTAGAGCGTTTTGCCGTTCATCGTCGCGCAGGGTCCAACGTCGTTTAGAGGACAGACACACGCGTGGAGAATTCCGGCGCCATTCAGGCTAGCCTTTCGGGGCGATATGCATCCGCGCTGTTCGATTTGGCGCGCGAATCAAAGGTGATTGAGAAGGTCGAGGCGAGTCTGACGACACTCGAATCGGCGATGACGCAGTCGGATGAACTCCGCCGCCTTGTTTCCAGCCCTCTGGTTGGACGCAGTGCTGCCGCGAATGCGATCAAGGGTGTTGCTGGCTCTTTGAAACTTGATGCGCTGACAACCAATTTCCTTGGTGTCTTGGCGACCAATCGCCGCCTCGGGCAGTCAAGCAAAGTGATTGCTTCGTTTCGTGCGCTTGCCGCGAACCATCGTGGTGAAGCCAGTGCGACGGTCACGACTGCGCATCCGCTCGATGACAAACAAGTCGTTGCTCTCAAAGCGAAATTGAAGGCGCGCGTCGGTCGCGATGTCGCCGTCACGCTCAAGACTGATCCCGCCATTCTCGGCGGTTTGATCGTTAAAATCGGATCACAGCTGATCGACAATTCGATCCGCACGAAATTGAACACGCTCGCGCACGCGATGAAAGGCTGAATGTAAATGGATATCCGCGCCGCTGAAATCTCACGGGTCATCAAGGATCAGATTGCATCCTTTGGCACCGAAGCCGAAGTTTCCGAAACCGGACAAGTGCTGTCGGTCGGTGACGGCATCGCGCGTATTCACGGCCTCGACAATGTGCAGGCCGGTGAAATGGTCGCATTTGCCAATGGCGTGCAGGGCATGGCACTCAACCTTGAAGCCGATAATGTCGGCGTGGTGATTTTCGGTTCGGACGCCGAGATTAAAGAAGGCGACACTGTCAAGCGGACCGGTACGATTGTGGACGTGCCCGTCGGCAAAGGGCTGCTCGGTCGCGTCGTTGACGGTCTCGGCAATCCGATTGACGGCAAGGGGCCGATTGTTTCGGACCAGCGCAGCCGCGTCGAAGTCAAAGCGCCCGGCATCATCCCGCGCCAGTCGGTCAATGAACCCGTGCAGACCGGCCTCAAGGCGCTCGACGCGCTCGTGCCCGTGGGCCGTGGCCAGCGTGAACTGATCATCGGTGACCGCCAGACTGGCAAAACTGCCGTCGCCATCGACACCTTCATTAACCAGAAGGAAGGTCACAAGGGCACGAACGACGCTGATAAGCTGTTCTGCATCTATGTCGCCATTGGCCAGAAGCGTTCGACCGTGGCGCAGATCGTCCGTGCGCTCGAAGAATCGGGCGCGATGGAATATACCATCGTTGTCGCCGCGACTGCGTCCGAACCTGCACCGCTTCAGTTCCTTGCGCCCTATACCGGTTGCGCGATGGGCGAATATTTCCGTGACAATGGCATGCATGCGCTGATCGTTTATGACGATTTGTCGAAGCAGGCGGTTGCGTATCGCCAGATGTCGCTGCTGCTGCGTCGTCCGCCGGGCCGCGAAGCCTATCCGGGTGACGTTTTCTATCTGCACAGTCGTTTGCTTGAGCGCGCGGCCAAGCTGAACAAGGATAATGGTTCGGGGTCGCTCACCGCGCTGCCGATCATTGAAACGCAGGCGGGCGACGTGTCGGCCTACATCCCGACCAACGTGATTTCGATCACCGATGGCCAGATTTTCCTTGAAACCGACCTGTTTTTTCAGGGCATCCGTCCCGCGATCAACGTCGGGCTTTCGGTGTCGCGCGTCGGCTCGGCGGCGCAAACGAAAGCGATGAAAAAAGTTTCGGGCTCGATCAAACTCGAACTCGCGCAATACCGCGAAATGGCGGCGTTTGCCCAGTTCGGGTCGGACCTCGACGCCTCGACGCAGAAGCTCCTCAACCGCGGTGCGCGCCTCACCGAATTGCTCAAGCAGAAGCAATATTCGCCGATGCCTTTCGAAGAGCAGACCGCGTCGATCTTCGCGGGGACGAACGGCTATCTCGATAATCTGCCCGTCGGCGATGTGACGCGGTATGAGGAAGCCATGATTTCGGACCTCCGCGCCAATCATGCGGGCGT
>JAYTWA010000337.1:0-4320 GCA_043743675.1 Sphingomonadales bacterium | reverse complement strand
GATCATCCACTTGCCGCCTTCATATTTGTAAATGAAGCTGTAGCGCGCGAAGACATCACTTTTCACGCCTGCCGCATCGGTGAACGTCACGGTCCAAGTGCCGACGCGGGTTGCCATGTTGCAGCCGAGATCGACAGTGCTGCTGGTGATCGTGCCGACTGGTGAGTTCTGGAGGAACTTCACGAAATAATCGCGAATGCCCGCCGCATCGTTGCGTGGCTTGTTAGACACGGTGGCGAGCAGAACGGCGTCTTTGCCAAATAGCGCGGTCACAGTGTCAGGATTCTTGGTCGCCCATGCGGCGTTGAACTTAGTGAACTGCGCTTCCACGGCGGCAGTGGTTACCGGTGCACAGCGTGGTGCTGAGGCTTTTGCTTCGACTGACGGTGCATAGGCCAAAGCGACCACTGAAAGTGCGGCCGTTGCGGTCATATAACGTAACATAAATAATCTCCCCATTTATTGATTGGTCACAGGCGGCATATGGGTTGCATTCCACACACGACAAGCGTGTGGGTTCCACAGGTTATCGTGATTTTGGCGCTTTTCGGCGCAGATAAGGGTCGCGTGCTATGCGGCCTCTGCCCGCCGCGCCAGAGCGCATTGCGACCAGATCTCACTGATTGCACCAACCAGCTTATCTATGTCGCCGTCGGTATGCACGGGGGACGGCGTGATGCGTAGCCGTTCGGTGCCCTTTGGCACCGTCGGGTAATTGATCGGCTGCACGTAAATGCCGTGGTTGGCCATCAACCAGTCGCTGATCATTTTGCAGTGATGCGGATCGCCGACCATTACCGGGATGATGTGGCTGGGGTTGTCGATGTGCGGAATGCCGAGCGCATCGAGCCGTTCACGGACGATGGCGACGCGGTTCTGGTGGCGGACGCGCTCAATCTGCGACTCTTTCAGATGGCGGATTGATGCGGTGGCCCCGGCAGCGATTGCGGGCGGCAGCGCGGTTGAGAAGATGAACCCGCTGGCAAAACTGCGCACGAAATCGCACATCGCTTTTGAACCGGCGATATAGCCGCCCATCACGCCGAACGCTTTGCCCAGCGTCCCTTCGATGACGGTGATTCGGTCCATCAGCCTTTCGCGCTCTGCAATCCCGCCGCCGCGTGGACCGTAAAGGCCGACGGCATGTACTTCATCTATGTAGCTCATCGCGCCATGTTTGTCGCACACGTCAAGGATTTCGGCGATGGGGGCAATGTCGCCGTCCATCGAATAGACGCTTTCGAACGCGACCAGTTTCGGCCGGCCGGGTTCGATGGTGGACAGTAGGCGGTCCAAATCCTCGGGGTCGTTATGCTTGAATTTCAGGCACTGCGCGCGGCTGTGGCGGATGCCTTCGATCATCGAAGCGTGGTTGAGCGCGTCGGACAGGACGACGCAATTCGGCAGGCGCGCGGCAAGCGTGCCGAGGGCGGCCCAGTTCGACACATAACCGCTGGTGAAAATCAGCGCGGCCTCTTTATTGTGGAGGTCGGCGAGTTCGGCCTCAAGCAAGACATGCTCATGGCTCGTCCCTGAAATATTGCGCGTGCCGCCTGCGCCCGCGCCGCAACGGTCAAGCGTGTCGTGCATCGCGTCGAGGACTTTGGGGTGCTGGCCCATGCCGAGATAATCGTTCGAGCACCACACGGTCACATCCTGCGTGCTGCCATCGTCGGCATAGCGTTTCGCGCTCGGGAAAGCGCCCCGCTTGCGTTCGAGTTCGGCAAACACCCGGTAGTTTCCGGCTTCACGCAAAGCATCCAGTTGCTCGGTGAAAAGTGCCTCGTAATTCATGTGCCCCTCCGTCTTATATCTTCTTGGCATTGGGGATCGCCCAGCGCCAGAGTGCTGTATCACCAATCGGCAAAACCAAGAATAAATGTTCGATCACGCCTAGCAGCGCGAGGCCGGTGAGCAATGACCATGCAGTCGCCGTATCGCCAGTCGCGGCCAATGCTTGTGATCCTAGCCAGATTGTCACGCCAATCGAACCCGCGAGGGAGAGGGGCATCAGCGCATTGAAGCGCGCTTTGCGGAAATAGCTGGTGAGGTAGGCAAGTTGCGAAGGCAAAATCTCGGTCGAGAAATTAGGGACGCCGAGGAAAATGTTGAACTTGGTCGACAGGCGGAACGCGAACAGCAGCGCGAAGGCCGCGACGCCGGCAAAATTCGGGTGCCCGCGGCTGACAATGGCGAGGATGATCAACGTCGTGGCGAGCGCAAGTTCATGGTGAATTACGGTTGCGGCGGACAGTTTGAACCGCGTCCAGCCTTTTGCGTCATCGGGCAGCGGATCACGGCGCGGGCCGGTAACCGTGCCCGTCAGGAACGACAGTTCATGCCAGCCCCAAATCACGAACGCCGCCGTGAACGACGCATAGGCCGCGAATGCATCGGTGCTGGGCGCGAGCAAGGCAATCACGGCCACTGCTGCACAAGCTGCGCCGCCCGACAGGATCATCGCAATCCGCCCGCGCGCGCGGTGATCAAGCGCCACGACAAGCGCGGTGGAGAAGAACCACAGCATCACCACATAAAGCAGCGGCAGACCGTGAGCGGTCGCACTCACCACGCAGGAACCATCCGGGTGCTAACGGGCAGCGCGTTGGGCGTGGGCCGCATGAAATAGAGGCGGACCATGCTGGTGCCGATGGTGGCATAGGACTTTGCGCGGCCAAAGATGTTCGCGGTCGGCATTGCCTGATTGGCGCGCAGGATTTTGTCCATCAGCATCCGGAACTTCGGTGAGTCGCTGTCGAGTGTGATCGGAAACACCTGCCGCGTGATCGCGGTGCAGACGCGGAATACTTCGTAATCATATTCGGTCGGATCAATGCCCAGCGCCGCGTGGAAATGCGGGCGGGCGTGATCACGGACATACATGGTGGCGTAGACGGCGACGAGGAAGAACCGGATCCACAGCTTGTTGAGGCCGCTGAGCAGCTTCGGGTCGGCGCGCATCAGGAGCGCGAACGCTTCGCCATGGCGGAACTCGTCATTGCACCATTTTTCGAACCAGTTGAAAATCGGATGGATCATCTTGTCCGGGTTGCGTTCAAGATGGCGGAAGATCGTGATGTAGCGCGCATAGCCGATTTTTTCGGACAAATAGGTCGCGTAGAAAATGAACTTCGGGCGGAAGAACGTGTATTTCTTGGTCTTGGTCAGGAAGCCAAGGTCAATGCCGATATTCGCATCTTTCAAGCTGTCATTGATGAAGCCCGCATGACGGCTTTCATCGCGCGCCATCAGTTTGAACAGCGCTTTGGCATCGGGATTTTTCGTGCGCTTGGCGATTTCGGCATAAAGGATGCAGCCCGAAAATTCGGAGGTGAGCGACGACACGAGAAAATCGACGAATTCCTTGCGGAGGTTTGGCTCCATGGCGGCGATTATACCGTCGAAGCTCTCCGATTTCTTGAAATGCTCTTTGTTCGGATCAGCCGCCATTTCGGCGATCAGCGCATCCCATTCTTCGCGGACAAGACTGACGTCGATCCGGTCCATCGCATCAAAATCAGTGGTGTAGAAACGCGGGGACAGCACAGTGTCTTGCGTCGCAATCGCGTGCGCATCTTCTTTTGTGAAGTTGTGCGTCATCTCGGTCATAGCCCGCGGCTCCCGGAAAAGCTGAGTTCGTAAAGTTCGGTGATTTCAAAGCGCGACCGGAATTTCGTCCACGCACGGCCCAGTGGGGTCGCGCGTGTTACGGTCGCCATGCGGTGCTCGACCAAGCGTTCGCCATAGGGCAGACGGATTGCATTGCCATGCACACGGACTTTGTCGCCGGGATAGATTGGTACATCGCCGTCCAGTTCGACATGCGCATGCAGATGGTCAAAGCCATGTTCGACTTCGATGGTGCAGGGCGTGTCGAAGGAGCGGCTCATTTGAGCAGCGCCTCAACGGCGGCGCGATTGGTGTCGCCGAACGCGCTAAGATCTGTGACATAGCCCGATGTGCTGTCCGTGATCGAAATCTGGCCATTCGCCCATTTGGTCAGACGGAACGACGGGGCCGCGCCAACGCCACGCTGCTGCCTGTTACGCATCAAACCGCGCATAACGCCGCGAATAAATCCGCTCGTGCTGCCACGCGCGACAACACCCGCCGTTGCTCCAGTCGAAACATCGGTAATGCGGAGTGATCCGTCGGCCTGATCAGCAAAGCTAAGATCACGTGACTTAACCACGGCGACTTTAGCGGCGGCACGTTCAAGTGTTGGTGATGATTGCGGCGGCGTGCCTGTGAGTCGCAACGTCGCCGTCATTAGCAATGCCCCGCCAACAAGCGCCCCCGCAAGCACCAGCATTGCCTTGG
>JAYTWA010000336.1:0-3460 GCA_043743675.1 Sphingomonadales bacterium | reverse complement strand
GACGGCTATTTCGGTCTCTATCTATGGGCAATGGGGCAGGGACGACCACGGACAATCGAGGAAAACTGCGCGATGCTGCGTGCCGCAGGCCTTGGCGATATTGGTGTGCTGCCCACCGATTTGCCGCTGGCGGCACGTGTCATCTTGGCTGGACATACAAAAGCGTAAAGTTTTGTTGACAACAATTAGTGTCCAGCTAGAGTGACACTCTGGCCATTGGGGGATCCACCTTCGAGGCGACAGAGGAGGGTCGTATGGACGCCGTTGCGGTCATACTCGAAGCACCGGAGCAGTTGTCGCTCCGTTCGCTTGCCCTCAACGAACCAACCCCCACTGACATTGTTGTCGAGATTGCATGGAGCGGGATCAGCACGGGCACTGAACGGCTGTTATGGTCCGGCAAAATGCCTGAATTTCCGGGCATGGGGTATCCGCTGGTGCCCGGTTACGAATCAGTGGGCCGCGTCGTTGATGCTGGCGCCGATGCGCGCGGACGGATTGGTGAATGGGTCTTTGTTCCCGGTGCCAATTGTTATCAGGGTGCCAAAGGGTTGTTCGGCGGATCGGCATCGCGAGTCGTCCTGCCGGGTGCGCGCGCGATTCCTGTGGCGGAGTCGCTGGGCGCGAACGGTGTTCTCGTCGCGCTGGCGGCAACGGCGTATCACGCAATTGCCGGGCATGTGCTGCCTGATCTGATTGTTGGGCACGGTGTGCTGGGGCGCTTGCTGGCACGGATTGCGACGGCAACGGGTGCGGCGCCAACCGTCTGGGAAACCAATGACGCGCGGGCCGACGGCGCGGACGGATATATAGTTATCCATCCTGACGCCGATGACCGGCGCGATTATAAGGCAATTTACGACGCAAGCGGCGACGGCGCGCTGCTCGATAGTTTGATTGGACGGCTTACGCGCGGTGGTGAGGTTGTGCTGGCCGGTTTTTACGAGAAGCCGCTGAATTTCAATTTTGCGCCTGCTTTCATGCGTGAAGTCAAGCTGCGCATCGCGGCGGAGTTTCTGCCGAGTGATCTTGAAGCCGTGACGGGGATGGTCGCATCGGGCGCGTTGAGCCTCGACGGTCTGGTCACGCATACGCGGTCTGCTGCGACCGCAACCGAGGCTTATCCGGTTGCCTTCAACGACCCGGCCTGCCTGAAAATGGTTCTTGATTGGAACGCCCTATGAGCATGCTTGATCTGGGCGCACTGCGCGAAGAGGCCGCTCAAGAGCCCGATCCCGTGCACACCGGCCCGGTGACCAAAGAAACCCAGATCATCGCAATTTATGGCAAGGGCGGCAGTGGCAAATCTTTCGCGCTCGCCAATCTCAGCTACATGATGGCGCAGCAGGGCAAGCGCGTGCTGCTGATTGGCTGCGATCCCAAGTCAGACACCACGAGCTTGTTGTTCGGTGGTAAATCAACGCCGACGATTATCGAAACATCGGCTGCGAAAAAGCTGGCGGGCGAAGAAATTACTATTGGCGATGTCTGCTTCCAGCGTGACGGCGTTTTTGCGATGGAGCTGGGCGGTCCCGAAGTCGGGCGCGGCTGCGGCGGGCGCGGGATCATCCACGGGTTTGAAACACTCGAAAAGCTGGGCTTTCACGAGTGGGGCTTTGATTATGTCCTGCTCGATTTCCTAGGCGATGTGGTATGCGGCGGGTTCGGCCTGCCGATTGCGCGCGACATGTGCCAGAAAGTCATCGTCGTCGCGTCGAACGATCTGCAATCGCTCTATGTCGCCAACAATGTCTGCAAGGCCGTCGAATATTTCCGCAAGATGGGCGGCAACGTCGGCGTCGCAGGCATGATCCTGAACAAGGATGATGGCACCGGCGAAGCCAATGCGTTTGCCGAAGCGGTGGGCATTCCCGTGCTGACCGCGATTCCGGCAAACGAAGATATTCGTAAGAAATCAGCCAATTATCAGATCATCGGCAAACCCGGCGGGCAATGGGCGTCGCTGTTCGAAGACCTCGCTGAAAACGTGGCGAGCGCCCCGCCGCTGCGCCCGACACCGCTCGATCAGGACGGGCTGCTCGGCCTTTTCAGCGCGGACATTACGGGTGCGGATTATACGCTGCGTCCGGCAAGTCAGGCTGATATGCGTGGCGTTGAATATGTCGCCAAGCCCAGTCTCGAAGTGGTTTACGATGCAGTCTGAGGGTGCCTGTAATAGCGCTCCAACGCTTCGGGATGCCGCCATTGCTGCGGGCAAATCCGATGTGCTTGATCGTTATGACGCGGATTACCCAAAGGGACCGCATGATCAGCCACAATCCATGTGCCCAGCCTTCGGGTCGCTGCGAGTGGGCCTGCGGATGCGGCGGACAGCAACAATCCTGTCGGGGTCGGCCTGCTGCGTTTACGGGCTGACCTTCACGAGTCATTTTTATGGGGCGCGGCGCTCGGTTGGCTATGTGCCGTTCAGTTCGGAAACGCTCGTTACGGGCAAGCTGTTCGAAGACATTCGCGACGCCGTATATCAGATGGCGGACCCGGCGCTGTATGACAGTGTGATTGTCACCAATTTGTGTGTGCCAACTGCGTCGGGTGTCCCGCTGCAGCTGTTGCCCAAGGAAATCAACGGCGTGCGGATCATCGGCATTGACGTGCCGGGCTTTGGCATTCCGACGCATGCCGAAGCGAAGGATGTGCTGGCTGGCGCAATGCTCAGCTATGCGCGCGCTGAAGCTGAATCCGGTCCGGTAGCGGCACCCAAAGAGCGCTCGGCCCTGCCGACTGTGACATTGCTCGGCGAAATGTTCCCGCTCGATCCGGTGGGTATTGGCCAAATGCTTGCGCCAATGGGGCTTGCAGCGGGGCCGGTGGTGCCGACGCGCGAATGGCGTGAGCTTTATGCGGCACTCGATTGCGCGGCAGTGGCGGCGATTCATCCCTTTTACACGGCCAGCATTCGCGAATTCGAAGCGGCGGGGCGGACGGTGATTGGGTCTGCGCCCGTGGGCGTTGATGGCACGGCGGCATGGCTCGATGCCGTCGGCAAGGCTTGTGCGATTGCGCAGGATAAAGTTGACGACGCCAAGAATAAATTCCTGCCCGCCATCCGTGACGCGCTTGCTGCAAAGCCAATCAAAGGCCGGATTACCGTTTCGGGTTATGAAGGCTCTGAACTGCTGGTTGCGCGGCTGCTGATCGAAAGCGGGGCCGATGTGCCCTATGTCGGTACGGCCTGCCCGCGCACGGTGTGGAGCGACCCTGACCGCGAATGGCTGATCGCGCGCGGCGTGAAGGTTCAGTATCGTGCCAGCCTCGAACAGGATCTCGCCGCCGTTGATGGCTATCAGCCTGACCTTGCGATTGGCACGACACCGGTTGTGCAGCATGCCAAGTCGAAAGCCATTCCGGCGCTGTATTTCACCAACCTGATTTCGGCGCGGCCCCTGATGGGTGTTGCGGGGGCGGGGTCGCTGGCCACGGTCGTTAATGCCGCGCTTGG
>JAYTWA010000335.1:0-3216 GCA_043743675.1 Sphingomonadales bacterium | reverse complement strand
CCCGCGCTGATCCGCATTCGCGACGAATTGAAAGCGGCACTGGTCGACTAAAGCGTTTTTGCCATCACATTGTCTGCGAATTCGACTGGAAATTCAGCGAACACAGCCTGTCCAATCACGACAAACCCTTGCCTTTCATAGAACCGAATCGCACGAACATTGCGGGTGTAAACACTCAGCACCAAACGTTTCGCCCCGCGCGTGCGCGCTTCAGCTTCGGCGACGTCGAACAATTCACGGCCAATCCCCGTACCGTGCCAGCGCGACAATACATAAATGCGCTTCAACTCAGCATCACCCGGCCCCGTGCCGGGAAGCGAGGGGGCACTCAGCACAGCATAGCCAATCGGGCATCCCGCGACTTCCTCGACGATCCACACAATTGTATCGGGTTTCGCAAGCGTTTCAGCCCAGGCAGCCTCGGAATGATAGTCGCGGATGAATACCACAGTTGCGTCGCCTGGATGGTCATTGGCGAACGTTTCAAGAAAACTCGCCGCGCCAATCAGCGCCAGCTTGCCCGCATCCCCCGCCATGGCGCGCCGCAGCATCAATCGGTGTCTGGCCCAAGGCTGATGTCGAGATCACGCGGCCGCACAAAACGCGTCAGCCGTGCGCCGTTAGTCACGACATCGGTCCAGTGATCGACGTCGAACTGCATTTCGGCAAGGCTCGCCGTCGGAAATTTCTCCTCGATCTCGTCGCGCAGGCGATCATCGCTGTTATCGGGCACGAGCATCAGGATCAGATCCTCCAGCCCCGGATTATGCCCGCACATCAGCAAGCGATCTGTCGCGTTGTCTTGATCATGAACAACGTCCAGCAAGGTCGCGCCCGATGCCAGATAAATCCGCCGGTCCCAATGCGGATGCAGGATGCGGCCATAACCTTCCCAAAGGCCATCAAGAGTATCGACACAGCGCACGGCGGGTGACGAGACAACCGCGTCGAACACCAGCCCCAGATTGCGCATGTGAAGACCGACTGTCTTTGCCCCCTTCATACCCCTCGGATTAAGCGCACGGTCAAAATCGCGGGCAACGGGATCATCCCAGCCCGATTTGGCATGGCGGAGGAGTGTCAGTGTTTTCACATCGCCCTGATGGCGCAAAGTGATGACGGTTGGAAGTCCGAAGGCTTAAAAACTCACGCGCCCTGTAACCCGGAAATCACGGCCACTCAGTGGTGCGTAATCTTTCAGGAAACTTGCATGCCGCCGCGCTTCGACGTTGAAGATGTTATTTGCGCTCAGCGTCAGGCTCGCTTTGCTTTCCGCGCCAAATGGTCGCAACGTGGCACTGGCATTTACCAGCGTAAACCCTGGTGTCGCGGTTTCAAATGCAGCAATCCGGTCCTGCTTTGCCGTCCATTCGACTTCGGCGCGCAGGTCGAAACTGTCTGACTTGCCTTCGATCCCGCCCAGCAGACGAAGCGGTGGAATGCGCGGCACAGAACCCGCGCCCGTGATCGTCGCACGAGTATAATCACCCACACCGTCAATATTGATCCCGAAACCGCCAAGCGTCGCGATTTTTGCCGAAAACTCGGCTTCGATACCATAATAGCGCGCATCGGCTTGCGCGAACTGGAACACTGGCAAATTGTCGATCACAGCACCTGTCTGCGCTTCATAAATATAGTTCGAAAACCAGTTGTAATAAGCCGCCACGCTAAAACGAAATCCCGGACGCGATGCGCGCAGCGACACTTCAACACCATTGCTCACTTCCTTGACAAAATCGGGATTGCCGATCTCGAATGCCTGCGTCCCTGCATGCGGGCCATTGGCAAACAACTCTTCAGCGGCTGGTGCCCGCTCCGTGTGCGATCCGGTCACGCCAATGCGCACCCCTTCGACCAGCGCATAGCTAGCGCCGAGCGACCCCGACACGGCACTGAAATTGCGGCGATAATCGGGGTTTCCGATTGTCGGGCTGGCCACAGCGCTCAGATTGGTACGTTCATACCGCGCGCCCGCTTCGGCCTTAAACGGCCCTGCATCGATTTCTTGAAGCGTAAACACGCCAAACTGATGTGTCGTATTTTCGGGTACAAAAGCCTCCGCGCCAATCACGTTGAAGTCGCGGATCGCCAGCTGTGCGCCGAACGCTCCGCGCCAGTTGCCGCGCTTGGCTTGGGCAAATTCCAAACGGCTTTCGACGGATTTGTTGAGGAACGTCGTACCAACAGCACCCGTGTCATCAATTTCCTGATGCTGATAATCGGCAAAGGCCATGCGAAACCGGATGGTGTCAAGAAACCCCGCGCCAATATTTAATTCTGCCCGCAAATCTGCTCGGTCCTGCTTAAGTTTCAGCCGAACCTTTTCCGCTTCAATGGCGGGATTGAGCGAATAACGCACGGGCACACCATACAGGCTGTCATAATGGCTGAACGAGGCGCCAATCGTGCCGCCATCAAGAATAAGTGCGGCACCGCCCGCGATTTCCCATGTCGTCGCCGCACTATTGGGTAGCTTGCCGCGCAATGTCGCCAGACCAGCAATGTCAGGGTCCGCGCTAGTCGCCGCTAGCGCACGCAACGGCGCCGACAGGATGTAACTGCCCGTGTCGAGGTCGCTTGTCTTGGCATAGCTGCCGTCAACATGGACAACGAACTTGCCCCCCAATGGCAAATCGATCTGGCCAAAGCCCGTCCGCTCCTGTGCAGCCGACCCGTATGTGCCGATCGCATCAATATGGATGGCATGTTCAGGAATGCGGCGCGGAATACGGCTGTCGATGACATTGACAACACCGCCTATCGCCGACGATCCATAAAGCAATGCCGATGGCCCTCGCAGCACTTCAATGCGCTCCGACGTTAGCGGGTTGACGACAACAGCATGATCGACCGACGTGTTGGAGACGTCGATACTGCCAATCCCATCCTTCAGAACGCGAACGCGCTCACCCTGAAATCCGCGCAGCACTGGGCGGCTCGCGTTAGGACCAAATGACGTCGACGATACCCCCGGCAAATGCGCCAGCGTATCGCCAATCGTCGGGCGCAGCTGACGGATCAGCGCGGTGCCGGTCAGCACGGACGTGCCCGCAAGCACCGCTTCCCGGTCGCGATTATACGGCGCGGTGATGATGATGTCGGTCGATTGCGTTGTGTGAACATCATCAGCAGGCGGCGCATCAGCAGCAAAGGCAACGCCCGCACGCAACGACAATATCGCAACACTCGACAGCAAAATTAAACGACGCATGA
>JAYTWA010000334.1:0-2519 GCA_043743675.1 Sphingomonadales bacterium | reverse complement strand
GTTCGGTGCTGCCGGATAGGCGTCGAGCGTCTCGCCGAGCGCCGCCGTGAGGGGGCCGAGCCACGGCTCGAACGGCTTCCACGCGTCGGTGCCCTCGCGGAAGATCGGGCGGCGCACTTGCTCCGAACTCGCCGTCCGCACCGCCTCGTCCGAACAAGTCCGCCAGCCTATTTTCCGCGACGGCACTGAAGGCTGGCAGGCGTTTGAACCCTTGCTTGACCCCCTGAAAGCTGCACTCGGCGATGTTCTCACGTCCTATCCCGCAGCCCCAGAGTAGTGGCAAATCTGCCACGCCCGTGCGCGCAATTGTTGCCACGCAACACTTAAGCGTTGACCGCGACTCCCCGCAGTCACAGACTCTTGAACGAACAAAAAATGGAAAACACCATGACATCGCGTCGCACGCTTACTGCCGCCCTTTTGACCACGACGATGTTCATTGCGTCCCCTGCTTTCGCGCAAACGGCCCCGGCGGAAGATACATCGTCAGGCGATGAAATCATTGTCACGGCACAAAAGCGTTCGGAAAGCCTGCAGAATGTACCCCTGAGCATTCTCGCGATTGGCACGCAAAAGCTTGACCAGCTCAACGTCACGAATGTCGACAAAGTCGTGCAATTGCTGCCCAGCGTCAGCATTCAGACCTCGCAACCCGGTTCGACCCGCATTTATATGCGTGGCGTGGCGTCGGGCGGCGACGGTAATCATTCGGGTCCGCTGCCGTCGGTCGGCGTCTATCTCGACGAACAGCCTGTCACGACAATCGGTGGCACCTTGCCAATCCATTTTTACGACATTGCCCGCGTCGAAAGCCTCGCCGGACCACAAGGCACGCTTTACGGCGCATCATCACAAGCGGGCACAATCCGCATCATTACCAACAAGCCTTCGACTGCCGGTTTCGAAGGGCGCGTTGATGGCGAAATAAATACGGTGGCCAAAGGTGGCGTCGGCGGACGACTTGAAGGCATGCTGAATTTCCCGCTGAGCAGCAATGCCGCGCTCCGCATGGTCGGCTGGTATCAGCGCGATGCCGGTTATATCGACAATGTGGCGGGAAGGCGGACATTCCTCGGCGGCATCAGCGCGACCAACACGGCGCTGGTGAAAAAGGATTTCAACACCACCGACGTATATGGCGGTCGCGCCGCACTCAAGATTGATCTTGACGACAACTGGACCGTGACGCCAACCGTTTACTATCAGGAACAACGCACAAAAGGTGTCTTCGGCACGCAGCCCTCCGTCGGCGACCTTCAGGTTCAACGGTTCTTTCCTGATTCATCGAAGGACCGTTTTGCACAGGCGGCTCTTACCATCGAAGGCAAAATCGGGACATGGGATCTGACTTATGCCGGCGCTTATCTCGACCGAAAGATCAGCTCGACAGGCGATTACACTGACTATGCCGAAGCCTACGACAATTTATATTCAAGCGTTGGTGGCGTCGCCGGTTATTTCTATTTTCAAAATGCCGCAGGTTCGACAATTGACTCGCGCCAGTTCACGACGAGCAGCCCAAAATACCGCAAACTCAGCCAGGAACTTCGCGTCACATCTCCGACGGAAGATCGCTTTCGTGTGGTCGCCGGACTGTTTTACCAGCGGCAAGTTAATGACATCGACGAGCGTTACATCGTTCCCAACCTTGGCGGACAGGTTTCCGTTAACGGCCTTCCCGGCACCTTATGGCTGACCAAGCAGCAGCGCGTTGATCGCGATTATGCGATGTTCGGGGAGGCGAGCTTTGATATCACGCCACAACTGACGCTGACAGCTGGTGGTCGCGGGTTTATTTATGATAACTCGCTGATCGGGTTCTTCGGATTTGGCCGCAATCCGGCAGGGTCGCCCTTCAACGCGGCTGGTTCTTCGCGCACCGGCGTGGCTGGATGTTACACATCAACTGGCCAAATCCTGCGCGACAACCCGACAGGCACATTGCTACCTGCGACAATTGCACCCGCGCCCTGCACCAATCTTGGTGATTTTGATACGGCGACGGGGAAAGTTCGCCCCAAGCAGGCCGACGGCCAAGGCTTCACACACCGCCTGAACCTGACATGGAAGCCGAGCCGCAACTATTTGTTTTACGGCACATGGTCGCGCGGGTTCCGGCCCGGTGGCATTAACCGCCGCGCGGCAGTCGGCGCCTATGCGTCCGACTTCCTGACCAATTATGAATTTGGCTGGAAGACAACCTGGCTCGATGGCAAGCTCCGCTTTAACGGCGCAGCCTATCAACAGGATTGGAAGACGTTCCAATACGCTTTCCTGGGCCAGAATAGCTTCACACAAATCCAAAATGGCCCGGATGCACGCATCCGCGGCGTTGAAGCTGATTTGAATTTCGTTCCTGTTTCGGGTTTGACCCTGACTGCTGCGGCCGCTTATACGGATGCCAAGACACGCCAGAATCTGTGTGCGATTAATGACCCGACCTATGCCTGCACGCTTGCCGGTCCCGGTGGTCAGATCAATTATATACAGACGCGAGCTGGATCGCGCCTTCCCGTCAC
>JAYTWA010000333.1:0-16324 GCA_043743675.1 Sphingomonadales bacterium | reverse complement strand
TTGATTTGACGAGTTCGGGTGCGACATCGTTGTAGCTAAGCTCACGGCCACCGCTGACCGAAAACGTATCGCGACCGTTGAATTCACCTTTGACGTAATTAAGGCCGCGGATCGTGACACCGGATCCCTCGACTGAAAAATGCTGTGAGTCTTCGGCCGAAGCATAACGGGTAATTGCGACGCCAGGAATACGCTGAAGCGCTTCGTTGACGGACCGATCTGGCAAAGCGCCAATATCTTCGGCTGATAATGAATCAACAACAGTATCGGCGTTTTTCTTGGTTGCCTGCGCTGTTGCAAGGCTGGCGCGAAAACCAGTGACGATAATAGCATCGCCGTCTGTTGCTGTATCAGCCGCCGCAGCATCGGCTTGTGCTGCCTGTGCAAAAGCTGATTGGCTGGCACAGCTCAACGCAAGCAATGAAGCACTGCCGATAATACGGAAACGCCGCGCATTTAAAATAGATGATGGTCGCACAGTCATTCGATCCTCCCCTATGCCGGGCATCCACATTGGCGTGGTCGTCCCGTTTTCTCCTTCGATCGGCATTATCGCCGACTTCTGTCGCATCATATAATTCTACATGTTGAAACGGATTACAAGATAAAAAAATTTGTTTTTGTTAATCGGCGGACGTTGTCATAGGGACAGTCAAATGAGATTATGCGCTCGGAGAGGAGCAATGATGAACAAAAAAGCACCGATCAAGGTGATTGTCGTTGGCGGCGGTACAGCTGGTTGGACGGCAGCGGCGGCACTGGCCAAATTGTTGCCTAGCGTTGCTGATGTGCATCTGATCGAGTCGGCTGATGTTGGTATTGTGGGCGTCGGTGAAGCAACGCTGCCGCATATCCGCCATTTCATCCAAAGGCTGGGGATCGACGAAGCTGATTTCATGCGCGCCACCCACGCGACATACAAACTTGGCATCGATTTTCGCGATTTTGGCAAAATTGGTGACAGCTACATCCACCCGTTCGGTACATTTGGCCAACCAATGGCGAACGTGCCATTTTATCATTATTGGCTGCAATGCCGTGCATCGGGATCAAACGCCGACATTGGCGACTATGCACTTGGCGTGCGTGCTGCGCGCGCTGGCCGGTTTCAGATTCCGAGCGAAGATGACCTCTCACTCGCGTCATCCTATGGCTATGCTTACCAATTCGATGCGACGTTGTTTGGTCCTTACATGCGCAATTTTGCCGTCAAGCACGGGGCAAGACGCACTGAAGGGCGTATCACCGATGTTCAGCGGGACGGGCTAACCGGTGATATTGTTTCGGTAACGATGGAATCGGGAGAGAAATTCAGCGCGGATCTATTTATCGACTGTTCGGGATTCCGCAGTTTGCTGCTTGGTGATGCGCTTAACGAAGGTTGGGAGGATTGGTCAACTTGGCTGCCCTGTGATCGAGCAGCCGCAATGCCAGCCGCGTCTCCCCCTGGTGAAATTGAGCCATACACGCGTGCCACCGCCATGGCTGCGGGTTGGCGCTGGCGCATTCCGTTGCAGCATCGCGTGGGCAATGGTTACGTCTATTCCAGCGCATTCATATCGGATGATGACGCCTGTGCCGCGTTGCGCGGTGCCGTCGAAGGACAAGCTCTTGCCGATCCGCGAATCCTGAAATTCCGGGCGGGGCGACGAAGGCGAAGCTGGGTGAACAATGTCGTTGCTATTGGCCTTGCCAGCGGATTTCTGGAACCGCTTGAATCGACAAGCATTTACTTGGCCCAGATGGCTGTCACGCGACTAATCGACCTATTCCCTGTTGACGGAATCGACGATGCGACGCGCCATGAATTCAACCGACTCGTCGACATGGAATATGACCGCATCCGTGATTTTTTGATTCTCCATTATCATGCAACCATCCGGAATGATTCGCCGTTTTGGGATCATGTCCGCACCATGCAAGTGCCCGACAGCTTAGCCGAAAAAATGGACCTGTGGCGGCAAACGGGGCGCATCGCCAATTACAGTGAAGGGCTGTTTTTTGAGCCAAGCTGGCTGGCGGTTTATCTGGGGCAAGGCATTGTACCAAAAGGCTGGGACACACGCGCGAGCATTCCCGATAGCGCTGCGCTCAGCAAGGCAATGTCGGGGCTGACAGATGAAATCGGCAACCTTGTGTCGGCCATGCCAAGCCACAGAGCCTTTTTAGAAGCGCATCGAGAGCGACTTGCTGATGCCATCTGATACGCGTTCAGCGTTGCAAACTATCGTTGTCGCAGGCGATGGCGCGATCGGGCTTGCCGCTGCTATCGCGCTACGCCGTGCGCTGCCGCGTGCCAAAATCACGATGGTACCGTGCGCGCCGGATGCGGCCGCGTTTGCCGATCACGCAACAACAAGCCTGCCAAGCAGTAACCTTTTCCATGCGCGACTCGGGTTGGACGAAGTTGGATTCGTTTTACGCGCCGCAGCTGGTCATCGCTTGGCCACGCGCTTCACAGGCTGGACGACGTCCGGGTCATGGCTGCATGCGTATGGTGCGTCGTCAAACGATGCCGACGTGCCATCAGTTTCGCAAGCGTTGGCGGCGGATGGACGCTTTGCTCATCCAGCCGATGATACGACATCGCCGCTGTCTGACATTGATTACGCACTGCGGTTCAACGCTGAAGGTTATGCCCACCGCTTGTCAGGACTTGCCAATCATCTGGGTGTCATTCGTGAACCATCCGTTGCAATATCAGCGTTGCCCGACGTTCACAGTGGTATCGCAAGCATCCAGCTTGCGAACGGTGTGGATTTAACGGCTGACCTGTTTATCGATTGTACTGGGCCGTCTGCGATCCTGTCACGCGCTGCAGGTGCGGTGTTTGAAAGCTGGGCCGATCAGCTACCCTGCAACCGGGTCATGCGCACGACAACCCCCGAACCCCCGGCTTTGTCTGTGGTCGATGAAGTCACCGCATGGTCACAAGGCTGGCGATCACGGTCTTTCGCGCGCGACGGCACGCGCACCAGCATTGGGTATCAATCATCGCCGGGCAGCGACACTGAGGCTACCAACGCACTTGGCAGCGATCCAGCGGACGCCATTACGTTCACGCCCGGAAGACTTCGGGACGCGTGGTCAGGGAACGTTGTCGCCATCGGCGATGCGGCGGCAACATTCGATCCGCTTCATGGTGCCAACATGGCGCTGGCGCACGCACATATTGTGCTGCTGCTCGACTTGCTGCCCAGCCGCAATATAATACCGCTGGAGCGGGACGAATATAATCGCCGCGCCAGCGCGATGTCGGATCGCGTACGCGATTATATCGCTTTGTATCACTGCGGGCCTAAGCCACCGCACGGCCCTTTCTGGTCCTATGCGTCGTCGCTCAAACGATCAGATGCTCTTTCCCTGACGCTTGAAGAATACAAAAAAAGAGGGCGCCTGCCTTTCTTTGAAGACGATATTCTGCCGCGTGACGCTTGGGTGTCGGCGATGGCGTGCGTCGGCATCCTACCGGGTAAAAGCGCGCTCGCTCAGAGCGCCTCACCCGAAGCTGTAGAGAGGCACACGAAAACACAAACGTCACGGTCAACTGCCGCAACCGGCATGGCACCTCCTTATCAACTATGGTTATCCAATTACATCGAGACGCAGAAATGACAGACGCGCAAAAATCACCCATCCATACTGTGGTCATTGTCGGCGGCGGCACCGCCGGGTGGATGGTGGCCGCTGCAGCCGCCCGTTTTCTGCAGGATGGTCAGCGCAAGATCGTGCTGGTCGAATCCGAAGAAATTGGCACTGTCGGCGTTGGCGAGGCAACGATACCCCCGATACTGAACTTCAACGCGATGCTTGGCATTGATGAAAACACATTCGTTCGCGAAACGCAGGCCACGTTCAAACTGGGCATCGAATTCGTCAATTGGGGTGCGCGCGGCCAGACGTATATGCACCCCTTTGGAACGATTGGCCGCGATCTGGAGGGCGTTGCGTTCCACCAGTTTTGGACCAAATATCGCAACCGCGAAAAACTGGGGCCGATTACCGATTATGCGATGGCCAGCATCGCTGCTTACGCCGGCAAATTCGCGCCAACGTCAAATGACCCGCGCTCGCCGCTATCACAGCTCGCCTATGCCTATCATTTTGATGCCGGACTTTATGCGCGTTTTCTGCGTAAATATGCTGAAGCTGGCGGCGTGACACGTCACGAAGGACGAATTGCCTCCGTCGATCTGGATAGTGAAACCGGCTTCGTCAAAGCGCTTGTCTTGAACGATGAGCGCCGGATCGAAGGCGATTTGTTCGTTGATTGCTCCGGCTTTCGCAGCTTGCTGCTGGGCGACGCACTCGGCGTCAAATATCAGGACTGGTCGCACTGGCTGCCTTGCGATCGGGCCATTGCCGTGCCCAGCGAACGAACAGCGCCACTGCTGCCCTACACACGGTCAACGGCGCATGACGCGGGCTGGCAATGGCGCATTCCGCTGCAACATCGCACGGGAAATGGTCATGTTTATTCAAGCGCACATATGTCTGATGACGACGCACAGGCTGTCCTTTTGTCTCATCTCGACGGCAAAGCGGTCGGCGATCCGCGTAAATTGAAATTCACGGCCGGCGTTCGCGAGAAATTGTGGGAAAAAAATGTCGTCGCACTCGGGTTGGCTGGCGGATTTATCGAACCGCTCGAATCGACCAGTATTCATCTGATCCAGATCGGCATTTCAAAACTGTTCTGGCTTTTCCCCGACAAGGGTTTCAGCGCCGTCGAACAGCGTGAATATAACCGGCTTATGAGTGAACAATTTGCTTATATTCGCGATTTCATCGTTCTGCATTACAAAGCCACGGTGCGCGATGACACACCATTCTGGCGCATGGCACGCGACATGCCGATCCCCGATACATTGGCGCATAAAATCGACCTTTTCCGGGAAAAAGGCCGCATCCTGCGCTACGATCATGATCTGTTTGACGTGCCAAGCTGGGTGTCCGTAATGATGGGGCAAAACATTTTTCCGGTCGGTCACGATGCCGTTGCCGACGCGCTTGATGATGACCGCGTGTTACAGGCAATAAAATCGCTCGATGCCAATTACCGTACGCAGGCCGAACGCCTGCCGTCGCACGCCGAATATATTAAACAAAAGTGCGAGGCGTCCGCAGTATTGCTTTAGCCTTTCATAGAATCAGGCTATTTTCGTGCCAGTGCATTCAAAACAAAACCTCGAATTGCGTCTGCACGCTCGGCTGATGGCGGCCCCAGCAGCCGTTGTGCATGCGATGGCAAATGCGACCCAGCCGCGGTTGCACCGGCGCTAAACACAAAATGATCGAACCACACGCGCCACGCATCACGCTCGGTATCGGGCAAGTCACGCACAGCCAGCATGGCATGGACCAGAGCCGCAAATGGGGATGATTGTGCAGGAGCATTATACCAGTAATTGACCAGAATGTTGACGGACGCATACGCCTCCACACAATGCCACCACAAGCTCGGCACGAAGACGGCATCGCCCGGTTCGAGATCAGCATAAGTTGCGGCTGGCATAGCATCGGCATAGCGCGGAAACCGCGCAAGATCGGGTTGACGAATATCGACCATGCTGACGGGCTGGCCCGCAATCGTGATGTCGAGCGGACCTACGTAAAGGTTGGGGGTTTGTGATGGTGGAAAAAATGTAAAGCGTCGTCGCCCCAGTGCCACGACGGCAATATTGTCCGAAACATCGTAATGCGGCGCGATATGTGTGGCGTTTCCAATCCAGATGCGTGGACTGGCACCCGGCGTTGGCAACGGCATCACATTGGCATCCGCAAAACCCGGCAGGCAATCCGCCGTTGGCGTTGATCCAGCATAAAGCGAAGGCGCATCTGTCGCGCCGGACAAATCAATCAGCTGATCGATCAGCGTTTTCAACGGTACTTGTTCGACCGCAAAATTATAGCCGCGCATCGCATCATCGTAAAAAAAGCGCCCGTTGATCTCAGGGGGACCGATCATCGTTTTGACGAGAATGCCTCGATCAAATGTAGATAGATAATGGGCTGCTGCACCATCGCCATCACGCCCAGCGACGACCAGTGGCCATGCCGATGCCAGCCCGCGAATGACCAGTGGCGACGAAAGCGCAGCATCTGCTTTCCCAAATTGTGCAAATGCAAAGGTATCTATTTCAGTAGCTTGCGTGGGAACGCGCCATGTCCAATCTTTCATCGCCGCAAACTCATTCTTTGCAATCCTCTTTCTTGTTTCTGGCGCTTGCTTCGATCCGGACAATGCGGCATTGAATAAAAAAAATCGAATTATTTAATCGACTCTGGAGAGAGACTATGGCTGTGAGCACCAACAAGGGGCCGGCGTTTGCGGCGGTTACGACATTGTTCTTCGCGTGGGGTTTTATCACGTCGATGATCGATCCGCTGGTTGCATCCGTCAAAGGTATTTTTACGCTCACTGATTTACAGTCACAACTCGCAGCTTTCGCTTTCTTCATCGCGTATGGGGTCGTGAGCTTTCCAGCGGCTGTTCTCCTGTCACGTTTGAAATCAGTACCAACGATATTGGTTGCGCTGGCCATGATGATTGCAGGCTGTTTGATCATGCTCGTCGCGGCTAACGTTGCCATCTTTTCGCTAGTGTTGATCGGGCTTTTTGTGCTCGCTAGCGGGATAACGATCCTGCAAGTTGCGGCTAATCCCCTGGCTGCGGTGCTCGGCCCACCGGAGAAAAGCCATTTTCGGCTTACGCTCAGTCAGACATTTAACTCGGTGGGCACATTTATTGGTCCTATTATCGGCGCAACGCTGTTCCTCAAAAATGTCGAAGTAAAAGAAGGCGTCGTCATTACCGAAGCGGTTCGCGCCGAAGCATTGGCTGGAATTGACATGGCTTATTTCTGGATAGCCGGAATGATTGCAGCGTTGCTGATCTTTTTCTTTTTCAGTCGCCGTGTTGTAACTGAGGCAGCGCCGGTACCATCCGACGAAACAGCGCGACGCGGGATCATTGCCACGTTTCAGGACGCTTTGAGCGCAAAATGGGCCGTGCTCGGTGGCCTTGCAATATTCATTTATGTCGGGGCTGAAGTCGCGATCGGATCGCAAATGGCACTGTTCCTGAACGCGGACAACGTCTGGGGTCAATCCGATGCAGCTTACGCATTTCCAGTCATCGGCTGGCTGTTTGCCAACGATGGAGCGCCCGGTATTTCGTTGCAGGAAGCGGGCAAGATGACAGCACTTTATTGGGGGGGCGCGATGATCGGGCGGGCCGTTGGATCGCTTTTGCTGGCCCGGTTCGACGCGTCAAAACTGCTGGCGCTGTTTGCGGGCATAGCCGCAGCAATGTGTCTTTATGTTTTTGCCGTCGGGGGGGTGAGTGGCGGGTTTGTCGCCGTTGCGATCGGCTTGTTCAATTCGATCATGTTCCCGGTCATCTTTACGCTGACGCTGGAACGCTCCACAGCAAGTGAAGAAGCAACGTCGGGTTTCCTGTGCACGGCCATTGTCGGCGGCGCGTTTATTCCGCTGGCCGTCGGGCTTGTCTCCGGCGCGACAGACTATGCGACAGCCTTCATTGTCCCTGCCATTTGTTACGTCGCGCTGAGTATGTTTGCGATGGCGGCGGGCAAAGTGGGCCCGCGCAATAGCGTTGCTACAAAATCGGGAGGCCATTGATGCGCAGCTCACTAATCGTTCTCGCTCTTATCTGGCCAGCCGCGCTTCATGCTGAAAGTGCACCCATCGACCGCGCTGCATCCCCTGAAACACGCGCAATGTTCACGACGATGAAGCAGCGTGCGAAAACTGGCGTCATGTTCGGGCACCAGAACACGTCAGCCTATGGCTACACATGGCGTGACGAAAATAAGGGCGCTGCGGATCGGTCGGACGTGAAGGATGTAACGGGCAAATTTCCAGCGGTTTATGGCTGGGACGTCATGGATCTTTTTGGTGACACCCGTCCCGGCGAAATGGCATCATCCGGTGCAGACCGTTTGCGTCGGTATGTCCAGTCCGCACACGCGCGCGGCGGGATCAATACATTTAGCTGGCACATGAAAAATCCCGTGAACAATACCGACGCGTGGAACACGACCCGCGCCGTCGAACATATCATCTTAGGCGGGCGCTTGCATGATGCTTACAAAGCGCAGCTAGACGAGGTCGCCGCCTTTTTCCTGAGTGCGAAAGACACAAACGGCAAGCCAATTCCAATCTGGTTCCGCCCATTCCACGAACATACTGGCAGCTGGTTTTGGTGGGGCAAAGGCAACACATCGGCACAGGATTTTAAGGCGCTCTGGCAATTTACGGTCACATATCTGCGTGATGAAAAGGGCGTGCATAATCTTCTTTACGCCTATTCGACGGACGTGTTCGACAGCAAACCAGCCTTCTTCGAATTTTACCCCGGCGATGCCTATGTCGATATGATTGGTTTCGACGACTATCACAGCATCAAAACCACCGCGACCGCAGCAACATATTCCAAACGCCTGAAATCGGTCGTGAAATGGGCGGACGAACGTGGGAAAATTGCAGCCCTAACCGAAACCGGTCTTGAAGCAATCCCGGATCCGACATGGTGGACGAACATCCTGCTACCCGGCCTGAAAGCCAATAAAGGCATCAGCTATGCACTGGTTTGGCGCAATGCCAACCCGGCCTATGACCGCAAAGATCATTACTATGCGCCCTACCCTGGGCAAGCGAGTGCCGAGGATTTCAAACGGTTCGAAGCTGATCCGGTAACGTTGTTCGAAAGCGATATTGCGCCCGCTTCCCAGCCGGTCAAACAAACGACCACGACAAGCAGAACCGATTCAATTCCAGTTGGCCGATGCGTCAACATGGGCAATCATCTCGAGCCTCCGACCGAAGGCGGATGGGGCGGGCGCATGATCGCCGACGATGACTTTGCGATCATTGCCAAAGCTGGTTTCACGACAATCCGGCTTCCGGTTCGCTGGTCGACACATGCAAAATCCTCTGCGCCATTCGATATTGATCCCGCTTACATGGACCGCGTGGCCCATGTGGTTATGCTCGCGCGTCAAGCTGGTTTGAATGTGATTCTGAACAGCCATCATTTTGAAGGCATTCATTCCGACCCGGCGCGCAACACGCCGCAACTTGCCGCGATGTGGGCGCAGATTGCCGAGCGGTTCAAGGATCAACCCCGCGACCATGTCTGGTTCGAAATCGAAAACGAACCGCACGATAAATTCGACGACAGCAATTTGCTTGCAACACTGACGCCCGCGCTTCGTGAGATCCGCAGAACGAATCCTGACCGCCCCGTCATCATCGGTGGCCAGTTCTGGAGCGGTATTGATTCATTAGCGACACTAAAGCTACCCGACGATCCTCACATCATCCCGACATTCCATTATTACGAACCCTTTGATTTTACACATCAGGGCGCGACATGGGTCACACCATCACCGCCGCTTGGCCGTGTTTACGGGGGCACAGCGGACCAGGAGCGCCTCGCCAAAGACGTGCAGAAAGTTCGCGCCTACATCAAAGCGAGCGGGAAAGTGCCATTCATGGGCGAATTTGGCGCGCATGACACAATCAGCGCGCCTGAACGTGTGGCCTACCAACGTGCCATTCGCACTGCGTTTGACAGTGTCGGTATCGGCATGTGCGCATGGGCCTATACCAACACATTCCCGCTGTATGACAGCAAGGCAAAAGCATGGGTTCCGGGAATGCGCGACGCAATGGGTTTGACTGAATAAGGAGCGAACGATGCGTTTTCTTACATGGGGCATTTCAGCGCTTGCACTGACGGCAAATATGCCCATGGCCGTCGCACAACAGGCCACGCCTGAGCTCCAGGCGCTCGATGACGCCCTGCCCGGCACGTTGATTAACGACCCTTCGCGGCTCGACTGGAAAATCTACGGCACGGGCGAAAAACATAAACCCGTCAAGAGCGCCGACATTCCCGGCGGTGGTGCCGCCGTACAGATTATCGCGCCAACCGCAGGACGCCCCGCCTATGAAATTACTGCCGAAGTGCCAATAACTGCAGGGATCAAATCAGGGCAACAGATCACAGTTGGATTTTACGCGCGCACGATTAAGGCTGAAATTGCCAGTGGTGAGGGCCTGGTTAGTGTCCGTTTTCAGCAAAATACCCCGCCCTACCCCGGCTTTGGCGATGCGCAGTTAGTCATCGGCACGGCATGGAAACTGTATGAGGTCACTGCGACGGCAAACACGGACATCGCAAAGGGTCAGGCGATCGCAGCCTTCCAGATGTCGGGCGCAAAACAAACGGTTGAAATCGGACAGACAATCATTGTGTCAGGGGCAATCTCCATCGTCAAAAAGTCCGCTGGTGCGCAATATGCAACCACCGCACTACTGCCGCAGCTGGTTGGCAAAGGCGAACTGATCAGCGATCCCGATAACAAGGCTTGGTCAGTCTACGGCGCGGGCGAAACCCACAAAACCGTGCCATCGCCAAATATCCCGGGCACTGGTGGCACAGCACTTCAACTTAGTGTCATAAAACCACCCCCTGCAATTCACGATATTGGCGTTGCCATTCCGATCAAGGGCACAATCAAAACGGGAGACATGATCCTTATTGCAGTTCTGGCGCGAACAGCCCCCGGGGGCACAGCGGACGGAACCAGCAAAATCGGCGTCAGCGTCGTTCAAAATGCCGCCCCCTTCCCCGGTTTCGGCGCGAATGTTTTCACCGCGGGACCGGGGTGGAAATTGCTGCAGCTAAAATCACAGGCAACAATCGACATCGCGCGTGGCAAAGGCGTGCTTGCTCTGCACCTTGGCACAGCGGCACAATCCGTCGAAATCGGACAAGTTTACGTCATCAATACGTCGTCGATTGCACCGGCGACCGTCACTCCTTGATCAGAGGCGCACAAGGCCATGAATATCCGTTCTCTTATCATCGCCGTCGCTTTGTTGTGCACGCAAAACGTGTTGGCGCAAAAGTTCGATGGGCTGGCAAAAACGCCACCGATAGGGTGGAACAGCTGGAATCATTATGCGTGTAATATTGATGAAAAGCTGATCCGCGAAACTGCCGACGCCATGGTTAAGAATGGCATGCGCGACGCTGGCTATACGCACATCAACCTCGACGATTGCTGGCACGGTGAGCGCGACAAGGATGGCTATATCCAGTCGGACCCCGTCCGCTTTCCGTCAGGCATAAAAGCACTGGCCGATTATATTCACGCCCGCGGCATGAAGATCGGCATTTATTCGGACGCCGGCACAAAAACCTGCGCCGGCCGACCCGGCAGCCAGGGTTATGAGTATCAGGACGCTCGCCAATATGCGCGCTGGGGCATTGATTATGTCAAATATGATTGGTGCAACACGGGCACTGGCGCTGATCAGCGCAACCCGCGCGAAGCTTACCGTACAATGCGCGACGCTATCCGCGCCGCTGGCCGCCCGATGATCCTGTCAATCTGCGAATGGGGTGACGGCAAACCATGGGAATGGGGCAAGGACATCGGCCACCTCTGGCGCACGACAGGCGACATCATCAATTGCTGGGATTGCGTGGTCAGCCACGGCACATGGATTTCCTCAGGCATCCTCCCCATCCTCGACCAGCAGACCAAGTTGCGCGCAGCGTCAGGGCCTGATCACTGGAATGATCCCGACATGATGGAAGTCGGCAACCTGCCAACGCTCGGTGAAAACCGTGCACACTTCACAATGTGGGTCATGCTGGCCGCACCACTGATTGCGGGCACAGATGTCGTCAATCTGAAGCCGGAAATCCGCGCGATCCTGACTGACAAAGAAGCGATTGCCGTCAATCAGGATGTGGCCGGGATACAGGGTTTCCCGTGGATCAAGGGCAGCGACGTCGAAATCTGGGCCAAGCCGCTTGGCGACAAAGGCTGGGCAATCGCGGTGCTCAACCGGTCAAACCGTGCGCAGCCCGTCACCATTGACTGGACGGCGTTTGACCTGAAAGACGATCAGACTGGTCGTCAGGGGCAGTTCGACAAGCTGACATATGGCGTGCGCGATGTGTGGGAAAAGTCTGTTGCAGGTAATACCAACCAACCACTGAGCGTGACTGTCGGCCCGAGAGATGCAAAACTGTTCCGGCTGACAGCGCGCTGAACGCGTTCCCTACCCCGCCATTTGCGCGGCATGGTCGCGGATCAGCGATAGCATCGCAGCATCGCTGTCAAAATTTCCATACCAGCCCTGCGGCTCATGCGGCGGGTCACCCATGTATTGGGTGTCGCCATCTTTGAACCGATAATCAGCATGGCGGCTTCGCGCCTCACCATTCCAAGCCCAGAAATTGGTCCCGGCAATGATTTTTTCGTTCGTGGCAGCGCGGTAGATCATCGCATAATAGCGTTCGCGATAGGCCGTCGTTGACGCAGGATCATAGGCTTCTCCGTCGCGAGGAAAGCCAAACTCCTCAATGACCAGTGGTTTCCCCATGCTTTTGGCCAGCCGAATATGCGTATCGAGATACGCCTGTATTTTGACCGACCCGGCTTCCCATGTCCCCGCCAGGTCTTTGCCGTTTACCCAACCCCAGTTGAGCGGCCAGATGTGCGCCGTGACATAATCAATATCCTTGTGCGCATCGACAAACACATCCTCACGCCCGTTCGCAGCGATTGTACCTTCATGCCCCAATGAAACGAGATGATTGCTGTCGATTGAGCGGATCAGTTTTGCGGACGATCCAATCCATGCGTAGTAATCCGGTAAAGAGCGCGCGATGCCCCTTTCCGAGCCGCCGGGCCGAGGTTCGTTGCACAGCTGCCACGCCATGATTGCCGGATCGTCGCGATAGGCCTTGCCCGTGACGCTATTCGTCCGCCCGACCAGCCGCCTGACATGATCATGATACATCGCAACCGCTTTTTCATTGCGGTAAAAATCAGTGTTGCGGTCGGCAAATGCGGGCCACGGATGCGCAGGGTCACCCATGTCGATAATGCTACCCGTCGTATAATCGAGGTAGGTCATCATACCGCCCGACCATTCCCAGAAATTGGTCAGGTAAAGCACAGCCTTCATGCCCCGCTTCGCAACCTCAGTCATGCAGTAATCAAGGCCAACAAGAAGAGTGTCATTCCAACCATTCTTGGTACGAAATCCCGGCTTGATCGAATTTTTCAGTCGGCCTTCCTCGGCAGAAGCGAGAATGCGCAAGTTGACAATCCCAAGGGCCTTCAGGCGGTCAAGCTCGCGGCCCAATCGCGCGCGGTCGCCATAAGGTGCATCCGCGCCAAGATAAGCGCCATACCAGATGTTGGCACCTGCAAATCGATATGGCTTGCCGTCGAGCAGCAGTGCCGACCCAGAACGTGTGACAAATCCCGTCGCTAGAGACGTCGGGGTGCGTGTGACCACACCAGCACAACCCCCAACGCTAGCCGCAGACAAGAGGACAGCTCCAGCCACCACGGTACGACGATCAATATGTTGCAAAGGACTCTCCAATTCTGGCCGAGCAACCGTTTCAATTGCTGGAAAATGCGTGCCTCAATATCGCCAGTATCAACGCCGCCAAGATTATTGTAAAACAAATTTTCTTATTTCATAGTGTTGATAAGGCAAACAATTGCCCAGTCCTATGACAATTGGGGGAGTCCGGAATGCGCAACACGGCAATGAAGCTGGCAATCAATTTTTTCCTGCTGTCAGCCGCCACGAGTGGAGCCGTTGCTCAACAAATACCGGCGCCTGCCACGGTTCACCCCGAACAATGGCCGCAGGCGAATTGGCCCTATAAAAGAGACGCCGCAATCGAGGCGCGTATTGCAGCATTGGTCGCGCGGATGACTGTCGACGAAAAAGTCGGGCAAGTCATCCAGGCAGACATCGCCAGCGTGACCCCCGAAGACGCGCGTAAATTTCACCTTGGTTCAATACTAAACGGGGGTAACTCTGCGCCTGAAAATGACGAATTCGCGCCTGCTGCAAAATGGCTGGCACTAGCGGACAGTTTTTACGATGCCTCGGTCGATAAAAAAGGCGGGCGCACTGCCATTCCGATTTTCTGGGGGACGGACGCTGTTCACGGACACAGCAATATCGTTGGCGCGACCTTGTTTCCGCATAATGTTGGTCTTGGCGCAATGAATGATCCCGACGTTGTCGAGCGGATTGCCAAAGCAACTGCACTTGAACTGCGGACCACCGGCATCGAATGGACATTTGCGCCGACGATCACCGTCCCACAGGACGGTCGCTGGGGCCGTGCCTATGAAGGTTATTCAGAGAACCCGCAGCTCGTTTCGACCTATGTCAGCCGCTTCATCCGTGGTTTGCAGGGCGTTCCAAGCACCAAGCCAATGCTCAAAGGGCCCTATGTGCTGGCCAGCACCAAACATTTCATTGCCGATGGGGGCACCGACGAAGGCCGCGATCAGGGCGATGCCAAAATCAGCGAGGCAACGCTGCGCGACATCCACGGCTTGCCCTATGTTGCAGCGATTGATGCGGGCGTTCAGACGATCATGGCAAGCTTTTCAAGCTGGCAGGGCGTCAAGATCACGGGCAACAAAGGTCTGCTAACAGATCTTCTCAAAACCCGAATGCGCTTTGGCGGATTTATTGTCAGCGACTGGAATGCGCATGGCCAGGTTGCGGGATGCACCAACGCGAGCTGCCCGCAGGCGATCAATGCTGGCCTCGACATGTATATGGCGCCTGATTCATGGAAGCCACTGTATTTCAGCCTGCTTGCCCAGGCCAAGGATGGCACCGTGCCGATGACAAGGCTGAACGACGCCGTTTCAAACATTTTGCGCGTAAAAATCCGCGCCGGATTGTTCGAAGCGGGCCGCCCGTCATCACGCAGTTATTCCGGGCATTTTGAATTACTCGGCAACGCTGACCACCGGGCGTTGGCCAGAGAAGCGGTGCGCAAATCGCTTGTTCTGATCAAAAACAACAATCAGCTGTTACCGCTGCGCCCCGGCATGCACGTCCTTGTTGCTGGCGACGGTGCCGATGACATCGGGCGCCAGTCAGGGGGCTGGACGTTAACATGGCAGGGCACTGGCGTGGGAAATGACAAATTTCCCGGTGCAACATCAATCTGGCAGGGGATTGCCGATGCCACAAAAGCAACCGGCGGCACGGCGACACACGCGCCCGACGGCAAGTTTACGATAAAGCCGGACGTTGCAATCGTGGTTTTTGGCGAAACCCCCTATGCCGAGTTTCAGGGCGACTTGAAAACGCTGCAATTGAAGCCCGAAAATCAAGGACCAATTGCAACAATGCGTGCCCTAAAAGCGCGCGGCATACCGGTTGTCGCGCTGTTCGTAACAGGGCGCCCGCTGTGGACAAACCCCGCGATCAATGTGTCGGACGCCTTTGTAACGGCGTGGTTGCCCGGATCAGAAGGGCAAGGCGTTGCTGACATGCTGTTTGCGAACAAGGCGGGTCGTGTCGCGCATGAATTCCAAGGCCGCCTCAGCTTCAGCTGGCCAGCAACGGCTGATGCAAAAGGGCCGCGCCTCTTTCCGCTTGGCTATGGCTTGACCACACAAGACCGGATTACGCTTCCACCATTGTCCGAAGTGTCGGGCGTCGAAAGTGGCAATGATGCGAACAGTGTCTTTTTTGACAAAGGGCTGCCCGCATCGTCGTGGTCATTGATTGTTTCCGATGGCGGCGCAGACAGCACGCGCATTACGACAGTTCCCGTGGACGCTGTCAGTGGCCGGGTTCGCGTCACTGCAATCGATTATCTGACACAGGAAGGTGCGCGTCGTATTGTATCACGCGGTGGTGGCCCGGCCATGGTCCAGCTGGCCACGCATGCGCCAATCGATGTCGGCCGCGAAGCCAACGGCAATGTTATGATGGTGATGACGATGCGGTTCGACAACGTGCCGAAAGCGCCGATCAAGTTATCCGTCCGATGTGGCCCACAGTGCCGTGGCGAAGTCACCGCGCATGAATTGGCAAAGCCACTGCTCGGCAAATGGCAAAAAGTTGGTATTCCATTGAAATGCTTCGCGGGATCGGGAGCCGATATGACCAAGCTTGACGCACCATTTGAATTGTCGACAGCGGGTGCCATAGATTTCAGCCTGTCCCGGATCGCGCTTGGCACAGACGCGGACAAAATATTGTCGTGTCGTTAACCTATATAATATTGTGGTTTTCCATCTCGCAATTGCGCCTATTTTCGTATCCAACGGAAGTACCAGACCTCATGCCCCAGCCGCCGTGCTTTGCGTTCGTAACGGGTTTCGGGCCAGTCGGCGGGGCGGGTCAGGAAATCTTGGGCCACTGACACCTGCCACTCGAAATCGCGCCGCCCGTTCATGATCATCATTGCGTGCGCGACATAGATCGGATGATC
>JAYTWA010000332.1:0-2168 GCA_043743675.1 Sphingomonadales bacterium | reverse complement strand
CCGTCGGGTTTGAGCCACGTTATTGCGCGCGTGAGCAATCGTGCCTGAAGCGCTGACAAAGCCGCGATGTCGCTGGCCCCGATCCGGTGGAGCACATCGGGGTGGCGTGCGAACGTGCCGGTTGCTGTGCACGGTGCATCGAGCAGGATGGCATCAACAGGCGCAGGCGGTTCCCATGTCATGATGTCCGCCGTGACAATGTCGGCGCTGAGCTTTGTCCGTGCCAGATTTTCATGGAGCCGTGCCGAGCGGCCGCCATGATTATCGACGGCTGTGACGGCCCAGCCTTGCGCGGCCAGCTGCATCGTCTTGCCACCGGGGGCCGCGCAGAGATCAAGCGCAGTCCGTCCGTTGCCCGATCCGAGTAATCGCGCGGGCACCGAAGCGGCGAGATTTTGCACCCACCACGTGCCGTCTTCATAACCGGGCAGCGCGGTAATTGCCGTCCCGCGCGGCAGGCGGCGGTGTCCGGGGGCAAGCATCTCGCCGCCCAGCCCGCCGTCATCGTTGGGATCACGCAGAGTGATGTCGAGTGGTGGCGGTTCGGCGAGTGCGAGCGCGGCATCGTTAAGTGCCGGTGCGCCCCAAACCGCCCAACGTGTGGCAACTTCGGACGGCAATGTCGGCACTTCAGGGAGCAAAACGCCTTGCCGGATCAGCGTCCCGAACACGCCGTGGACCAGCCGTCGTGGCCCGCCCAGCACCATCGGCAGCGCGGTCGCAATCGCAGCATGTGGCGGGGTTTTCAGGATCAGCGCTTGCACCAGCGCAATCCGCAGCACCATCCGCGCTTTGGCGTCGTCGGGCAGGCGGTTGGTGGTGGCAGAATCGATCAGCGCATCGAGGTCGGTCAGATGCCGCAGCACTTCACTTGCAATGGCCAGTGCGAGGGCGCGATCTTCATGCGCCGGTATTCCGCGCACCGCATTGGCGGCAGCATTGTCGAGCGTTTGCCCCTGCCGCAACACGGCATCAAGCAGGCGCAAGGCTGCCTGTCGCGCGGGCAATCCTGCAATCTCGCCCTCATTTTGTTTTTTGGCGGGACTTGCACCGCCGCCATAGCCACCCGATTTAATCATCGACGCTCTTTAGGACATATCGACGCATGAACAAGGACCGCCCCGCGCACGTGAAAGCGCCCGCTTATCTGTCGAAAAGCCCGCCGGTGCCCAAACCTGAAGCTGTCACGGTGCAGACCGAACATGGCGGCAAGGATGGCCCCGAACCCACGCGCTATGGCGATTGGGAACGCAAAGGCATTTGCTGGGATTTCTAGGCCTCGTCCCTGAGCGGACGTGCAAGGAGCGTGCCGACAACAGCGTCAACCGGCTGTCCGTTGAGTAACGCGCACACGGCATCGACGACGGGTACGACAACGCCCAGCGCTTTTGCCGACGCTTGTAGAACGGGTGCGGTGAACGCGCCTTCCGCCACTGTCTGTCCGCCCATTAGCAAGGCTGCACTTTCGCCTTTGCCAAGGCCAACGCCCAACGAAAAATTGCGCGATGCGGTTGATGAACAGGTCAGCACGAGGTCACCAAGGCCCGAAAGTCCGCTGAGCGTTTCCGCCCGTCCGCCGCGCGCGACGCCGTAACGGACCATTTCGGCGAAGCCGCGCGCGATAAGCGCGGCCCGCGCGTTCTCGCCCAAGCCTCGTCCCGCGACAACACCACAGGCAATGGCGAGTACATTTTTAACGGCGCCGCCGATCTCCGCGCCCGCAACATCATCCGAAGCGTAGGGCCGGAATGTTGGACGTGCTAGCCGTTGTGACAGCGCGCGCCCCGCTGCTTCGTCGGTGCAGGCCAGTGTCACGGCTGTCGGAAGCCCCCTAGCCACTTCGGCAGCGAACGTCGGACCCGACAGTACAGCAACGGGTGATCCGGGGTGCAGCTCGGCGGCAATGTCGGACATTAGCGCCATTGTTCCGGCCTCTATCCCCTTTGAACAAAGCACCAGCGGGCGATGACTTTGCGGCAGTTCTGCCAGTGAGGCGCGCAGATATTGCGCGGGCGTGACGACGAGCAAGGCATCGCACACCGCCAGATCATCAAGCCTTTCCGTCGCATGGATCGACGGCGATAGGGCGACGCCGGGCAGGAATGTCGTATTTTCATGCGCGAGATTGATCGCGGTAACGACGGGATGTTCGCGCGCCCACAGTGTTA
>JAYTWA010000331.1:0-4104 GCA_043743675.1 Sphingomonadales bacterium | reverse complement strand
CGGTTATCAATGGCGGGATCATCAACTCGTACGGCTCGAACGCGCGGCTGGGCGCGAGCGACTGGATGGTGGTGGAAGCCGATGAGAGCGACGGCAGCTTCCTGCGGCTCGACGGGACGATTGCGGTCGTCACGAATATCGACCCTGAACATCTCGATCATTATGGATCGTTCGACGCGGTAAAAGATGCGTTTGTCGAGTTTATCGAAAATGTGCCTTTCTATGGCGCGGCGGTTCTGTGCCTAGACCATCCCGAAGTGCAGGCGCTGCTGCCGCGCGTCCGCGACCGGAGGATTGTTACCTATGGGTTTAGTGCACAGGCCGATGTGCGCGGTGTTAATGTCGTGCCCGGTGCGGGCGGCAATCGGTTTGAAGTGATCATCCGCCACCGCGACGGTTCGACGCGGAGTATTGAGGATGTCTCGCTCCCGATGGCAGGGCGGCACAATGTCCAGAATGCGTTGGCCGCGATTGCGGTGGCAATTGAACTGGGACTTGATGATGCGACTATTCAGAAGGGCTTTGGCGCATTTGGTGGCGTCAAGCGGCGCTTTACTAAGGTTGGCGAGACGGGCGGTGTGACGATTATCGATGACTATGGTCATCATCCGGTCGAAATTCGTGCGGTGCTGTCAGCAGCCCGCGAGGGTGCGCAGGGCCGCGTGATTGCTGTCGTGCAGCCACACCGTTATTCTCGGCTGGGCGGGCTGATGGATGAATTTGCACAAGCGTTTAACGAAGCTGATGTTGTTTATGTTGCGCCGGTTTATGCGGCTGGTGAAACGCCTGTAGAGGGCGTGAGTGCGGGGGCTCTGGTTGATCGGCTGAAAGCACGCGGGCACCGGGCAGCGGCAGAGATCGCCGATGCCGATGCTTTGGCGACGGAGCTTGCGGAAGAGGCTGTGGCGGGCGACATGGTGGTTTGCCTTGGCGCGGGTGACATTACGAAATGGGCGGCGGGATTAGCAGCGGGCATTGAGAAGGTGCGGGGATGAGTGTCGCGCTTGCGCCGTCCAAAACGCGCGGTCGGTTGACTGCCAATGCGCCACTTGCGCCACTGGTGTGGTTCAAGTCCGGCGGCTTGACCGATCAGTTGGTCGAACCTGCAGACCTTGCTGATTTGCAGGCATTTTTGCGCGCGACGCCGGATGATGTGCCGGTGTGGCCGCTGGGCCTGGGCTCGAACCTGATTGTCCGTGATGGTGGTGTGCGCGGTGTGACGGTGCGGCTGGGCAAGGCGTTTGCGGGTATCAGCGTGGACGGTAACCGTCTTACGTGCGGTGCGGGAGCGCCCGGTATTTCAGTGGCGAGTGCCGCACGCGATGCAGGCGTTGCGGGGCTTGAGTTTCTGCGTGGCATTCCGGGCACTGTTGGCGGCGCGGTACGGATGAACGCCGGGGCTTATGGCCGTGACGTGGCCGACATATTGGTTAGTGCCGATGTCGTGCTGCGGTCGGGCGACCTGCAGACGCTGCTGCTCGACCAGATTGGTTATACATATCGGCACTCGGATTTGCCCGAAGGCGCAATTGTAGTTGCGGCGACATTTGCCGGGGTGCCGGGCGCGCCCGCGATCATCGGCGCGGAAATGGATCGGATTGCCGCCGAGCGCGAAGCGTCGCAGCCGCTGCGGTCGCGGACGGGCGGATCAACATTCAAGAATCCGGATGGGCACAAAGCGTGGACTTTGGTCGATGCCGCCGGATGCCGGGGCTTGCGGCGCGGTGATGCGCAGGTTTCGGAAAAGCATTGCAATTTTCTGCTCAACCTCGGGTCGGCGACGAGTGCTGACATTGAGGCTTTGGGTGAAGAGGTTCGTGACAAGGTGAGGGCACATTCGGGCGTTTGTCTCGAATGGGAAATTCAACGCGTGGGTGAAATATGAAAGTCGCAGTTCTCATGGGCGGCTGGTCGGCTGAACGCGAAGTATCGTTGATGAGTGGCGCGGGCGTGGCCGATGCGTGTGAGCGGTTGGGGCATGAAGTCGTCCGCGTCGATATGGACCGCAATGTCGCGCAGGTGCTGGCGGCGATCCGGCCCGATGTCGTGTTCAATGCTTTGCATGGAACGCCAGGTGAAGATGGTTCGGTGCAGGGAATGCTCGATCTGATGCAGATTCCCTACACGCATAGTGAATTAACCACATCGGTTATTTCTATTGACAAAGTGCTAACCAAAATGTATTTAACACCCCATGGGATTCGCCTTCCCGGGGGGCACGTCGTGGAATCAGAAAGCCTGTATCTGGGCGATCCATTGCCGCGCCCTTATGTTTTGAAGCCAGTCAACGAAGGGTCGTCCGTCGGCGTCGCGATTGTGACCGCGAGCGGTAATTATGGCGACCCGATTGGCCGCGATGTGGCGGGTCCTTGGCAGGAGTTTGACGAATTGCTTGCTGAGCCTTTCATCCGGGGTCGCGAGCTGACCACGGCTGTGCTGGGCGATCGAGCGCTTGCTGTGACCGAGTTGAAGCCCAAGAGCGGTTTTTATGACTATGATTCTAAATATACCGACGGGATGACAGAGCACGTCTGTCCGGCGAATATCCCCGAAGACATTGCGCAGGCCTGCCTCGACATGGCGTTGAAAGCGCATCGCGTGCTGGGGTGCAAAGGCACGTCGCGGTCGGACTTTCGCTGGGATGATGAAAAGGGCGTTGAGGGACTGTTCCTTCTTGAGGTCAATACACAACCGGGGATGACGGCGCTGAGCCTTGTCCCCGAACAAGCGAAATATCTTGGCATTTCCTATGACCAATTGGTCCAGACGATATTGGAAGACGCATTATGAGCGCAGGGGCAACAATCAAACGCGGGAAGCGCCCTGTCGTGAAGCGAACAGCTCGCGGCAAGAAGCAAGTGTCGATGCTGACACGCGCGATTGGCGCGATCCCGATCAGTGCGGCCATGTGGCAGCGGCTGGCAACGGGAACCATCCTTGCCACGGCAGGTGGGGCAGTGATCGCGATTGCCGTGATGCTGGGTATTCCGGGCTATGTCGGGCAGCAGATGGCCGAAGGCGTTGGCCGTGCAGGCTTTGCCGTAAAGCGCGTCGAAGTCACGGGAATCGATCGGATGGAACGGCTGACGGTTTATGCGGTCGCGCTCGATCAAAACTCGCGTGCAATGCCGCTCGTCGATCTGAACAAGGTTCGCGCGCAATTGCTGCAATATGGCTGGATCAAGGATGCGCGCGTTTCGCGGCGGCTGCCTGATACGCTGGTGGTGGACATTGTCGAGCGCAAGCCAGCCGCTGTCTGGCAAAATGGCGGGCGGCTATCGTTGATCGACGATCACGGGATTGTGCTTGAGCCTGTGGCGCTGAACGCAATGCCCGATCTGCCGCTGGTCATCGGTCCTGATGCCAATGTTCAGGCAACCGCGCTGACTGAACTGATGACACATGCCCCGCGTTTGAAACCAATGCTTGCGGGCGCGACCTGGGTTGGCGGGCGGCGCTGGGATTTGAAATTCCAGTCGGGTGAAGTGCTGGCGTTGCCCGAAGGTGAAAAGCCGTCGGCAACGGCGCTCAATAAATTTGCGTCATTGGACGGTAAAGACGGTTTCCTTGGGCGCGGGTTCGTGCGCTTTGACATGCGCGATCCGGCCAAGATGTTTGTGCGGGTGGGCAAGAACAAACCGGCGATCGACAAGCCGACCGAGGATGCCGAAAGTGAAACGGGGGGGGATGCATAATGGCCGCACCACGGCGCGAAAATCTGATTACGGCGCTTGATATTGGATCGTGGAAAGTTTCCGCGCTGATTGCAGAACGCGGCGAGCAGGGCGAGCTGACGGTGCTGGGCACGGGGCAGCGCGAAAGCAAGGGCGTCCGGCGCGGTTACATCGCCGACATGGACCTCACTGAAAAAGCGGTTCGCGAGGCCGTCGAACAGGCCGAACGCATTGCCGGCATTAATATCGAGGATGTCTGGGTCAGCTTTTCGGCGGGAAGCCTGATCAGCGATATTGCATCGGTCGAAGTTGAGCTGGGCGGGCACCGGATTGAGCAGGAAGATATTGACGAACTGCTCGCGGCGGGGCGCGGCTCGATAGACCCCGAAGGGCGGATGGTGCTGCACGCACAGCCGACGCTTTACACGCT
>JAYTWA010000330.1:0-2257 GCA_043743675.1 Sphingomonadales bacterium | reverse complement strand
TCGCGCTTTTTAATGCGCTGGGGTTCGCGTGCCATATTATTGCTATCCTATTTGAGAGCGAAGCTAAAAGCCTCAGCTTACTTCTTTTTACCGGCGATTGGCTTGGCCTTGCCCTTGCGAGTGCGCGCATTTGTGTGCGTCCGCTGGCCACGAACGGGAAGCCCTTTGCGGTGACGAAGACCACGATAGCAGGCAAGGTCCATCAGTCGCTTGATGTTCATCGATACGTTGCGGCGAAGATCGCCTTCGACCGTATGATCGGCATCAATCGTTTCGCGGATCTGCAATACTTCCTGATCAGTCAGGTCCTGCACACGGCGCTGCGCATCAATGCCAAGCTTCGTCGTGATTTCCTTGGCCTTGGTATTTCCAATGCCGTGGATATAGGTCAGCGCAATATGAACGCGCTTGTTGGTCGGGATGTTAACCCCAGCAATACGTGCCATTAAATTCTTCTCCAGCTCCACAGGGTGTCTGGCAAGACCCCCATCTCTTCGCGTCTGTGCCCGGGTGGGCAGTCTGTAAATTATTCCAAAACGACAAAGTGCCGACGCGCAAAGAATTGCATGCCGGTTGCCTCTAGTACGGAATAAAGCTTCGTTACGGAGCGTAGGCGATGCTGTCAAGCATGTCACTCGGCACCGAAAACGATCCCTCATACAACCAAAACGAATGCATCGGTACACTCCATGAACATAATGGTAAGTTAACAGGAACATACTGTTAACGGGGGCATGGCTTATGATACGGTTTATTGCGTTAATATTGTTCATTACAGGCGGGTGCACCAAAGCAGAACCGGGACCCGAGCGAACACCAAGTCCAACAACTGTTGCCCGGATTGAACGTAAATTGCTTAAAGACCCGTGCACCGGCGCGCTTGTCGGGTTGACGCGAACCTATGCCTATCCTTGGCGGAGCGGGGCAGTCGACGACCGGACGATTTTTGTAACGCTACAATCGTCAAAAGCGACGTCTGAGATCGTTATTATTCCGCCGAATCGCCTCGGCACCCGCTCCAATCAAACGCGGGGATGGGGTATCTACGACGTGCGCAACGACCGGCTAACCTTGGCAGCGTGCGCAAAAACAGTTTAATTGATCCGTTATGGCGGCAAATCAAACCGCGCCGAGTATATCTTCAATCGCCGCGCTAACATGCGCGATGTCGGCCATGCCATCGACACGCTTTAACAACCCGCGCGCTTCGTAGATCGGCATGATTGGTGCGGTCTTGCCGCGATATTCGGTCATCCGCGTGCGCACAGTTTCGGCATTGTCATCCGGGCGGCGCTTGAATTTGGTCGAGCCGCATGTATCGCAAACGCCTGCAACCGCCGGCAGCAAATAACGGTCATGATAATTCGCACCGCATTTGGCGCAGCTGTAGCGCCCGGTAATGCGATCAACGAGCGCATCTTCATTCACTTCAAGCTCGATAACATGATCGAGAATGCGGCCGCGCGCTGCAAGAATTTCGTCAAGCGATACTGACTGCGCTTCGGTGCGCGGGTATCCGTCAAAGATCGCGCCCTGGCCGGGGGTCATGCTGTCAAGCTTTTCACCAATTAGACCAGAGACAATATCGTCGGATACCAGAGCACCCGATTCCATGACAGCCTTGGCTTGCAAACCTACTGGCGTGCCTTCCTTGACCGAGGCACGCAGCATGTCACCGGTCGAAAGCTGGACCATGCCATGCTCTTCGACAAGGCGCTGTGCCTGCGTGCCTTTGCCTGCCCCGGGCGGGCCCAACAAGATAATGTTCACAGACCATGCTCCCCTTATTTTGGCGCCTATTTTAGCGCGCGCGAGCCCCTTTGAGCTTCGCCTTCTTGATCAGATCGCCATATTGATGTGCCAACAAATGGCTCTGGATTTGCGTCACTGTATCCATCGTCACATTCACAACGATCAGCAAACTCGTGCCACCCAGCGCCAGCGACAGGCCGAGGCGTGCCGTCATGAATTCAGGGATCAAGCAAATCAACGTCAAATAGGCTGCACCGATGACCGTGATACGCGTCAGGACATAATCAAGATACGTCTCGGTGTTCTTGCCCGGACGGATGCCGGGAATAAAGCCGCCATGGCGCTTCAGATTTTCCGCCGTTTCTTCGGGGTTAAACACAACCGCCGTGTAGAAAAATGCAAAGAAGATGATGCCCAGTCCATAGAGCGTCATGTACAATGGCGAGCCATGTTGGAGCGATGTCGTAATCATCAGAACAAAGTCGCCCCACTTGCTTTCGCCCGC
>JAYTWA010000329.1:0-7367 GCA_043743675.1 Sphingomonadales bacterium | reverse complement strand
ACGTGGTTGGAGATATAAACCACGTCACGCTTCATCGGCGTGCCCGTCCGCGTCACCCGCGCGCCCGCGATCCGCGCGGCGCTGCCCAGAAAAAACCGTGGCCATGGCGAACTGAGGCGTAACAACCGCCAAAACCCGTGCCCCAGCAGACACGGCAACAGCACGCCAATCATGCCAGCAGCGCGAACATAAACCCGTATCCAGCCCTGAAAGCGAATAGGCGGCGGACGCCCCGCCGCGGCCTCAGCTCTTGCGTCAGTTTTTGCGTCAGTTTTTGCGTTCAAGGGCGACGCCATAGAGTTCCATGCGGTGATCGACGAGACGATAGCCCAGCTTTTCAGCAATCACTTTCTGCAAGGCTTCAAGTTCGGGATCGACAAATTCGATCACTTCGCCCGTTTCGACATTGATTAAATGGTCATGATGCGCTTCGGCGGCGGCTTCATAACGTGACCGGCCATCACCGAAATCATGCCGCTCGAGGATGCCCGCCTCTTCGAATAGGCGCACAGTGCGGTAAACCGTCGCAATCGAAATGCCCGGATCAATGGCGGACGATCGCGCATGCAGCGCCTCGACATCAGGATGGTCTTCTGCTTCGGAAAGCACGCGCGCGATAACACGGCGCTGTTCGGTAATCCGAAGTCCTTTTTCAGCGCACAGCGCTTCAATATCAATGGGTCGATGCATGTGGTGACGCTAGCCGAAACGAAGCGTCACCGCAAAGGCATGTTTACTTCTTGGCCGGGCCACGCTTGCGCGTCGTGCCCAGGCCGATAGCCTTGGCCAAGGTCCGGCGCTGTTCGGCATAATTAGGCGCAACCATCGGATAATCCGACGGTAGGCCCCATTTGGCGCGGTAATCATCGGGCGTCATGCCATAATGCGTCATCAAATGGCGCTTGAGCATTTTTAACTTCTTACCGTCTTCGAGGCAGACAACATAGTCGGGCTTGATCGAAGACCGGATCGAAACCGCAGGCTCCTGCTTTTCGACAATGGCCACAACTGGCGTGCCGAGGTTAGCAAGCGCACCGTGCACATTAGCAATAAGCGTCGGTAGGTCGTTCACAGCAACACTGTTGTTGCTGACATGCGCCGCCACAATATCAGCTGTTAGCGTAATAAAGGTTTCCTGCATTTCCGAAGAGTCTGTCATGATGTTTTTCCACTATAGATTTTGAAACGGTGTCGATGCGGTAAAGCAGTCAAAATTCCGTATGAACAGCATTAGCTGAACCGGAATGGAACAAGTGGTGCAAATTTTAAGACAGTGCCAATCGGTAGGTCAGGGCATCAAATGTTTCACCAAGTGCGCCACGATAATAGCCTCGCCGACGTCCGACTTCAACAAATCCAGCTGATTCATATAAATAAATTGCGGGATTTTCGCTGCGAACTTCAAGAAATATACTAACTGCTTTTATCGCCCGCGCATCAGTTATAACAACATCAAGTAAACCACGGCCTATACCGGCACGCTGTGACTCAGCATTGACCGCCAGTAACATCAACTCACATTCGTCAATAATGACACGTGACAAAGCAAAACCTACGGGTGATTCGCCCAGCTGTTCGCCACGCGCTACAATCAGGTGACTGCCAGGCATCGACACGACGCCAAGGCATTGCGTTTCAGTCCAGGCCTCGCCGAATTGCGTGTCGAATGCACTGGCCATGACGGGCATGATCGCAGGCAAATCGGCGGCATCGCCTTTCGAAATTATCGCGCCGCTCACACCATCGGCTTTGCATCGGGCGCCCGGCCGTAAATAGGGCGAGTGGGCAGCGGCGCGTCAGCAAGAAGAATAGCACGACGAGCGTCGGGCGCAATATCGTCCGCGCACGGTCCATCATTAAGAACGTCAGCGGCCAAAACAGACATCAGCGAAGACGCCTCGCGCAACGGGTTGTTCAAAAATGACTGGACGAACTTCTCGCCATGCCCGCCTTCAATCACGACAGTCACTGCGTCGCCATCGTCGCGTTCAAACCAGTCCGCCGCAATCAGAGCCATCGATGAAAAACCATGCGCCGGCACGCCCCAGCCAAAGCCAAGGCCGCGCGCCGCCGCAATACCAACCCGTATGCCTGTAAAGCTCCCTGGCCCGCAATCGACCCAGATTTCATCAGCGCGACCGCCATCTGGCAAAGCGGCGATCATCGGCATCAGTCGTTCAGCATGCCCCCGCCCGACAACTGCTGCATCGGATGCAATCACCGCGCCATTTTCAATAAGAGCAACCGAACAGGCCGACGTCGCCGTTTCGATCACGAGCCGCCGCACGTTGCCTCAAACGACGGTATTGAAACGGTCGAAACCGGGACGCGGCAACCGACCAAAAATCGTCGAGGGATCACCCACGCCCAATGTCGAAATGAAATTCGACTTGATCGATGTGCCGCCAAAGAACGCGGCATCAACGCCCGGCTGGTCAAATCCCGACATTGGCCCGGTATCGAGGCCAAGCGCACGCGCCGCCATGATGAAATAAGCGCCCTGCAACGACGAATTACGCATCGCTGTGGCGTCGATCATGGCCTGATTTCCAACAAACCAGCTGCGTGCATCGGTGGGCGGGAACAGCTCAGGCAACTGCTCATAAAATTCCATGTCCATGCCAATGATGACGGTGACGGGCGCGCTTAAAATCTTGGTCGCGTTGGCGGGCATGGCAAGTGCTGCCAGCTTTTCTCTGGCTTCCGAACTCTCAACCCAAACCAGTCGCGCGGGCAGGCAGTTCGCCGACGTCGGACCCCATTTCATAACTTCCCAGATCGCATCCATCTGGTCGCGCGTCACCGGCGCCTCGGTATAGCCATTGTAACTGCGCGCCTCGCGAAACAGTTGGTCAAGCGCAGCATCGTTAATGGGTGTCGTCATGGGGGATCCTTAAACAGCGAGAACTTCAGTCACTTCGGGCACATAATGCTTAAGCAGCGATTCAATGCCGCCTTTCAACGTCGCGGTTGACGACGGACATCCCGCGCACGCGCCCTGCATTTTCAGGTAAACCGTGCCTTTGTTGAACCCCTGATAAACAATGTCACCGCCATCATTCGCCACGGCAGGTCGCACCCGCGTTTCGATCAAGTCCTTGATCTGGTCGATAATGTCCGCGTCCGCAGGATCATCGTTAAATGTATTTTCCGGTGGCACCGTGAAACCGGCTGCACTTGCCGGTTTGAACAACGGCATCCCGCCGCTGAAATGATCGAGCATGATCGACAGCACATCGGGCTTGGCGTCCGCCCAGTTGCTCCCCGGCCCGACCGTCACCGAAACAAAGTCATGGCCAAAGAACACGCCTTCAACATCACCCAGCGTAAACAGCGCTTCGGCCAGCGGCGACGCCTCGGCTTCCTCAGGCGTCGCAAAATCGCGCGTTCCCCCAAGGCCATCAGCGCCCATAACGCGGCGGCCCGGCATGAACTTTAGCGTCGACGGGTTCGGCGTGGTTTCGGTTTCAATCAGCATGATTTGCATGTGGGGCGTAGCGGGGCGCTGGTCAACTGCGCGCGCGTCTGCCACCCTATCCTCATGATCAAAACATCCGCTCTGCTCGCTCTCCTTCTCGCCACCCCCGCTCTTGCCGATGGCTGGGTCGATAACGTCAACGGCATCACGCTTGATGCGGGCGGCAAAGTCATCCGCTTCAACGGCCTGACCATTACAAGCGATGGTAAAGTCGGCAAATTGCTCCAGCGTGGTGACAAAGCCGCAAAGCCCGACTGGAAGTTTGACGGCAAGGGGCAAACGCTGCTCCCGGGCCTGATCGATGCGCACGGCCATGTGATGAGCCTTGGTTACACCGCGCTCACGCTTGATCTCTCCGAAACAGCCAGCCTTGCTGATGCCAAGGCAAAGATCACTGCTTATGCTGCCGCACACCCCGATCGCCGCTGGATTATCGGGCGCGGCTGGAATCAGGAGAAATGGGGTTTGGGTCGCTTCCCCACTGCTGCCGATCTCGACGGAATATCTGACCGCCCGATCTGGCTCGCCCGTGTCGATGGCCATGCCGGATGGGCCAACGCCGCCGCGATGAAAGCCGCTGGTGTTACCTCTGCCACCAAATCGCCCCCCGGCGGCCTCATCGAAAACGGCGTTTTTGTCGATGCCGCACAGGACTTGATCGACAAAGCCGTACCCGCGCCGCTGTCAAAAGACAATGACATTGCTTTCCTCAAAGCACAGGAAATTCTGAAAGAACTCGGTATCACGGCGATTGCCGACATGGGCACAAGCGTTTCCGACTGGAACACCTATCGCCGCGCAGGCGATGGCGGGCGGCTGCAAATCCGCATTTTCAGCTATTCGGCGGGCATAGAACCCATGCTGACCATCGCAGGCGGCGAGCCGACACCGTGGCTTTACGGCGACCGGCTGCGGATGGGTGGTGTCAAACTCTACAGCGACGGCGCGCTTGGTTCGCGCGGCGCGTGCCTCAAAAAACCGTACGCCGATGCACCAACGCAGACGGGCCTGTGCTTCCTTGATGATGCCAAGCTCCGCAACCTGATGACACGTGCGGCGATGGACGGGTTTCAGACCGCGGTTCACGCAATCGGGGACAAGGCCGACGCGCAAGTGCTCGACGCCATCGAAGACCTTGCACCCACCTTCAAAGGCGACCGGCGGTGGCGCATCGAACATGCCCAGATCGTCGATCCGGCTGACCTCCCGCGCTTTGGCAAAAACGGCGTCATCGCCTCGATGCAGCCCGTGCACCAGACGAGTGACCGGTTGATGGCCGAAGCACGTCTCGGTCCAAACCGGCTGATCGGCGCTTATGCCTGGGCAACAATGCTCAAAAACGGCAGCCACTTGGCGTTCGGTTCGGACGTCCCCGTCGAAAGCGCCAACCCCTTCCCCGGCCTTGCCGCGGCCATCACGCGCGAGGATGACAAGGGCCAACCCTTCGGCGGCTGGCAACCGCAAGAGCGTGTCACACGTGAACAGGCACTCGCCGGGTTCACGACAGGGGCAGCTTATGCGTCTTTCGCCGAGGACAAGATCGGCCGCCTCGCTCCCGGATTGCGCGCCGATTTCATCATTGTTGATAAAGACCCGCTGCTCAGCCCACCTGCCGAAATCCGAGCCACCAAAGTCGCAGAAACATGGATCGGCGGGATCCGGGTGTTCAAGAAGAAGTAAGCCCCGCCAGCAACCCCGGCGTCAAAATCTGCGGCAACTGCTTTGCCTCGCCACAACCCTTTGGATAATAGAGATACAACGGCACACCTGATGCGCCCTGTGCGCCTAAGAACCGCGTGATGGCCGCGTCGCCATTGGTCCAGTCGCCGATCATCATAGTCACACCGCCCGCTTTGAACGCCTCTTGCGCCACCCGCGTTTCGATGGCGCTCTTTTCATTGACCTTGCAGGTCAGGCACCAGTCGGCGGTAAAATACAGAAACACCGGCTTGCCCTCCGCACGCAACGCCGCGAGTTTTTCCGCTGAAAATGGCACGCCTGCATCGGCAGACACGGCATTGCCACCGATCCGGTCAACCTTGATCGCTGCCGCACCACCCGCCAGCATCACGCCCATGATGGCAGCCATTGCAACGGGCTTTGCAGGCCGCCGGAATCGCATCGCAAATGCCAGCACCCCAATCACCGCGACTGTCACCAGCGCCCAATCCCCCGCAACATTACCCTGTTGCTGATAGACGAGCCACAGCAGCGCCACGACTGTCAGCGCCATGGGCACGCTAAGGAACCGCTGGAACGTCCCCATCCATGCGCCCGGTTTGGGCATCATCCGCCGCAGCGCTGGCACGAAACCGATCGCCAGAAATGGCAAGGCCAAGCCCAGTCCAAGTCCCGCAAACACCGCCAGTGCAGCCGCCACTGGCAACACCAAAGCCGCGCCCAGTGCCGCCGCCATGAACGGCCCCGTGCACGGCGTCGCCACGAACGCCGCAAGCACCCCAGTCCAGAACGACCCTTGCACGCCGCCCTTCCCCGCCAGCGCCTCGCCACCCCCAAACGCGCGCAACTCGAATGCTCCTGCCAGATTGAGCGTAATCGCCGTCGCCAGCAGCAACAGCACGAACACGATCCACGGCGACTGCAACTGGAATGCCCACCCCACTTGCGTCCCCGCCGCGCGCAGGCCGAGCACAACCGCACCGAGCGCAACGCACGTCAGCATCACGCCGCCCGCATAAGCCAATGCCTCGCGCTTCGCCGCGCTTTCGTTGCCGCCCGCCCGCGCGAGGCTAAGCGCTTTCAAACTCACAATCGGAAACACGCACGGCATGACATTGAGGATCAATCCGCCAAGCACAGCGCCGCCAATCGCAAGCAGGATTGCCGTCAGCCCCGATGCACTTTCGCCCAGCGGCTTTCCGTCAGAGGGCACCGTGCCTGCTCGTCCATCAATCTGCAACCCGCGCCCATCCCCCAGCGACAAAATGCCGCCAACCGCGCCCACCGCCTCTTTCGGCGCGGCCAGCGTCAGGATCAGCTGATCCCCCGACCGGCTGAACCGCTGCGGCGCAGCATCGACGATCAACCCCGGGGCGGACGGAAAGAAATGCGGCGTCCCGATCTTTGCGCTGGCGGGAAATGGAATGGCCAAGCGCAACTGCCCGTTGGTCCGCGCAAAAGTCGCGCTCGATCCCAGTGGCACGGGTAGTTTAGCGCGGAAGGCATCAAAGGCCGCCTGCCCGTCGCGCGCGCCGTCACCAACTTTCAGGTCAAGGGCATATGTCCCCTTTTCGGGCACGCAGACTTCGTCCGTGCACACCAGCCATTCGGCATCAACGCGGATCGGCAGCGGCGTTCCCGTTGCCAGCCCCGGCGCAACATCAAACTGCATGATAAGCACATGGTCGCCTTCAAACACGTAGTTCATCAGGTCAGCCACCATAAGCGTCTGCGGCGCCGGGAACGCAGGCTCACCGATCAAAGTCACGCCCTTTGGCAAAGTCCATCTAAGACGCGGCGCAAAACCAGCCTCACCGGGGTTCGACCAATAGCCATGCCAGCCTTTTTCGGTCTGCATGTTGAGCGCAATCGTGACGCGTGCGCCAGCCGCCGGTGCATTGCTTTCCGACATCAGACGCGGCTGGATATGCGTCTGCGCCAATGCAGGCATTGCAACCAGCGCAAAAAACATTGTCACTATCCTGAAACACCATGCGACCATGCGAGACTCCGTTGTGTGATTGTGTCTAATACGCGCAGGTTACTGCTTTCGATACGGAGATGTTAATGATCCGCCGCCTGATTGGTTTTACCGCGCTTGCTGTCGCCACCGCTGCTCAAGCTCAAACCGAAAAACCCAAACTCCTCGTCGTTATTTCAGTTGATCAATTTTCCGCCGATCTCTTCGCGGAATATCGCGCGCATTTCA
>JAYTWA010000328.1:0-15721 GCA_043743675.1 Sphingomonadales bacterium | reverse complement strand
CACGAATGCCCTGCCCGTTGATCGCTGTCAGAACGTCACCTTCCTGCAAACCCGCCGCGCGGAACGCCACACCCGATCCCTTAGGCGATACTACGAAGCCGGTCACCTGTCCCTTCTCGGTGCGCGGCACAAAGCCGATTTCGCTGGCCAGTGCTATTCCTGCGGCGGGTGCCGTCACAACGGGCGCAGCAGATACCACGCCGGGTTGCGCAACAGGCGCTGTCACGGACTGATCCAGAAAAACCTGTTCGTCCACGCCGCCCCGATCAATTGTCACGCCTTCGATGCTGACTGCTTTCAGTTTCACGCCCGGCATAATCTCATCACCAACGGCATAGCTGGATTGCACGCCGTCGGGCGTCGCAATGATCGCAGACCCCCGCCCCATCGCCTGATCGACGCGAACGCCGAACAACTTGATCGCAAGGTTGGTCACAACTGCGGGGCCCAATGCCGCGCCACCCCGAAAGAAAGGGTCAAAGCGCGACAGCAACGACTCATCGCCGCCAGCACCAGTGCCCACTGTCGCTTTCCAGTCACCAACCGGACCAACCGGCGCAAATGCACCCCAGATTAGCCGCGCACCCTGCACCGCGAGCAGCGCAATCAGCAAAAATTCGACAATCTGATAAGGCAAACGCGGCGGCACCTGTCGCCACAGCCGCACCAAGCGGGGATCAATCGTCAAATTCATATCATGCGAATCCCGCCGCCTGAACGTGGTTAACGCCCGTCTATGCCGGATTAGCAACGGGCGCGAGCCTCAAAATTCAATGCAACGTCAGAGCTTGATCTTCAACCCCGCCGAATAGCTGCGGCCAAGTGGATAGGCTTCATAAACCAGCCCGCCCTGCGTCCGCGAAAAACCGTCATTCAGGATGTTCTTGATCTTGACCGAAAACTCTAGATCACGGCCGCCAACATCAAACGTCTTCGCATAGGTAAAATCAAGATCCATTGGCGGCGATTCAAGCACATCGGGAATGCCAAACGTGCCGACATCCGAAATGCGTTTACCAGCATAGTTGAACAGGAACGCAAGCCGCTCACCCTCCATCTCATAACCGATCTGAATATTGCCCAGCCATTCGGACTGCCCTTCCAGCGGACGGGTTGCGTTGGTCAGGATGCCGACCTGTGCAGGCGAAATCTTAATTGCCGATTTCGAATAAGTCACGTTTCCAATGACAAACGCCCGGCGATCCGAGAAAAAATCACCCTTGAACCAGCTGTCCCATGGCACGGTCAGAGTCAGTTCGGCTTCGCCACCATAAACTTCGGCGCTGTCGGCATTAATGAAGATGCGTCGGTTGCCGTCCCCGAACGGCGATAACGAGCGCTCGATGGGGTTTTTCAGCTTCTTGTAAAAGCCACCGAGCGAGAACAGCTGCTTATCGCCGAAATACCATTCATAGCGCGCGTCGAAATTGTCGACGGTCGTAATCCGCAAATTAGGATCGCCCTGCTCTTCGACATCTTCCTCGACATTCAGGATGATCGCAGGCGACAATTCACGTAAATCAGGCCGCGACAACGTGCGGCTATACCCGCCGCGAAGCTGCATATTATCGGCGAACTCAAACGTAATTGTCGCAGCCGGAAGAAGACGGTTTGACGTCAGTTCACAAAAAATCGGCTGAGTAAAACCGCTGACCGCGCCCGCAGAAACACAACGACCCCCAACAGGGACCGTCCCCGCAACCGCACCGCTGACCGTTTGTTTGCTATGTTCATAACGCGCGCCCGCCGTGATGCGGACTGAATCCGCAATCTGGAACTCGCCGGTCAGGTAGCCGCCGATCACTTCCTGCACCGCGCTATATGAATTTGCCGGACCGTCAGTCTGCGTCAGCACGAACCCGCCTGGACCGATATTGTCCGGCGAGAAAATGATCTCGGGCACGAAACGACGCAATGCCGCCGTCGACCCGCTGGGAAATAGAAAGCTATAACGGCGGCTCGCATAGCCACGGTTTTTGCGCGTGTAGAGACCGCCAAGCTTGAACACCGTTTCAAAACCGAAGGGTTCACCCTTCAACTTAAAATCTGCGCCGCCTTCATAATTGTCATCGCGCAGACCGGTGAAATTGATCCCAAAGCGCGCCGGATTTCCCGACAGCTGAAACGTCGTATCGGTCGGTGTCAGGATATACCGGTAATCCGTGCGATACGGTGTCACGCGGCTTGCGCGGTCATAGGATGCGCGCCACGTAAACACGCTGTCGGGAAACGCACCAAGCTCAAATCTATGCTCGCCAGTCAGCTGATTGATCCACAATTCCTGCTCGATCATGGCCAGCCGGTAATCGCTGATGATATTGCCTGCATCGCTGATCGGAGCTGAACCGCGCTGACTTTCGCCAATCTTGTCGGTCTTGCGCAACAATATGGTCTTTGCGGTAACGCTGTTGTCGCCATCAATCTCAAGACCAAACGATGCGATCGCTCCCAATGTTGTCGTCTGCGTCGTTTGAAACAGGCCACAGCTCGCAGGGTTCAGCGATGGGCTATACCCAACACAGGCCGCTGGATCGTAGCTGCTGAACAGGCCCAGTCCGCTGCCCGTCGCATTGTAACGGTTACGCACGCCAATCTGACTGCGGACTTCCTGATCATAAGTCAGCGCAACGAGCATCCCGGCGCTCATCCCGCCAATGTCAAACCGGCGACCAATCGACAGATCACCGCCGAAATCGGGATAATTCTTGAATCTGTCCAGCGAAAAGCCGGGACCATTGTTGATGAGTGCACGTCCAGCAAGCTGCAACTGTCCGGCATTGAACCCGTTGAGTGACGGATTGGTCGAGACAAAAGTTGGCAAGCTGTAAGTATTGTCGCGGAAACCGATGAAATCGAGGTCGCCGCCTTTGAATCCAATACCAGTCTGGAACGTCGACTCATCGTTGACGCCGCCCGAGACGCCAAATTCGAAGAAATTCTCTTCAGGGATTGTTTTGGACCGAAGCGAAATCAGGCCCCCTGCAAATTCGCCGGGATATTCGGGCGAGTAGGTCTTCTGAACAAGCGTGCCCGACAGCAGGGCCGTCGGGAACACGTCCAAGGGAACCACACGGCGCAGGGGCTCGGGGCTGGGCAAGACCGAACCATCAAGCAGTGCTGACGAATATCGCCCGCCAAGACCGCGCACATAAACGAACCTGCCGCCGACAAGGCTAAGCCCCGTCACGCGCGTCAACGCACCGGCAATGTCGCTATCCCCGCCCCGCGCCAGATCCGCCGCGCTTAACAAGCTTACGATTTCCGACGTCTCGCGCTTTTCATCGGGAATGTAGCGCCCCGTAACGACGATCTCCTCTGCCTCAACGGGCGGTGCTGTATCCTGTGGTGCCGCTTCGGGTGCAGGCGTCGTTTGCGCCCACGCCGGACCGGCGGCGACGATAGTCGTGGATAGCAGCAGCCCAGTAAGCAAGCGGCGCGCGGAAATCATCATAAAGCCCCTTCAATCGCAAATCGGTTCAATCAGTCGCCAGAAATCACGAACCGCGGTTGAGGAATTCGGTCCAGCCCAGCGTCCAGTTGCCGCCCGATGCGGGGACGGCACCAACATAGTTGACCGCCGTAAATCCGGCAGGCAACGTGAACACAGGTCGCGCTGTTTCACTGGTGCCGTTGATGTAAAGCGCGGCCCCGGCGACGGGCGCTGACAAAGTACTCGCCGCATTATTGCCGATCAGATTGTTCACATCCTGCGCCGTGACGAAGGCCGAAAGCCCGGCATCCTCAGCCGAAGTTCCAACGGGGATGTCGCTGGCGATATAAATGGAACGCAGCAAAATACCGCCGGCATTCGCGCCAGTTGCCTGTGAATAAGATGAAGACCCGTCAATTTCAAAAGCTGCAATGCGTGACCGCGCGATAACAGAGTTATAGAATTTGACGCCCGTGCCCGCACGGAACCGCGTTGTGCCGCCCGATCCGGTTATGCCCGTCGACCCACTCGTGCCGACGCATGTGAAGTTCGATAATGTCGGGTTTGACCGTGGCAGCGCTTCATTTGCGGTCGAAAGATTGTCCGCTTCGATGCAATTGTCACCGGTCACATTGTTCGGGTTTTGCACATAAATAAACCACTGCGCATTGCCGACATAACCGTCAGTCCAGTCAAAACCGTCATCACTCGTGCCGTCACAAATCAAATGCTTGACGTTGACCGTGCCGCCGAAGAATTCGAAGCAATCATCATAGGCTTGGTGAACCTGAACATAATCGACAATGGTGCCATTGCCCACGGCCTGAAACGCAATGCCGTTCAACTCGTTCTCGCCAACCGCGCCGCCGGTCTGAAGTCCAACGTCAAACCCTGCATAACGAACCTGAACATAGCGCAGTGTGCCCGAATTATCATTGGTGATTGTGCCACCCGTGATAACACCCGTTGATCCTTCGCCAACGCGCGTTGGGTTGTTGGTTGGCGCGCGACCGTTGATGACAATCCCGCCCCATTCGCCGCGTGTCGTACCATTGCCGTCGCCCCGCGTCGGACCACGATAAGCGGTGCGCGACGGAAGGCCGAGCGCGGATGCATAGCCAAGGTCCGCCGCTGACGTGAAAATGATCGGCTGCGTCGCATTGCCGTCGGCAATAATCTGTGACCCCTTGTTTACCACCAAATAGGCATTGGTGTTCGACGCATAAACCGTTGTGCCGGGCAGGATCGTCAGCGTGCCCGCGATACCGCCCGCTGTTACATCGCTGCCGACGTCAACACGGTCATTCATCTGATAGATATTGCCGGGTGCCAGCGTCAGCGCGCCGTTGATCCGCGCGGGCAAACGGCAATGCTGCTCGGTTCCAACCGTTACGACCGTTGTGCCCGTCGGGCAGCTTGCCACCGTGCCACCCGTTGATGATGTCGATGTCGATGTGCTGCTCGTCGACGTCGAAACACCGGGGTTCGATCCCGTATTGCCGGGGTTCTGTAGCTGCGCCGTGCTATCGGCACCACAAGCGGCAAGCGCCGCGCATCCGGCAGTCGTGAGAAGGATCGTCGAGAAACGCTTGATCGAGGCCATATTATCTCCGCTCCGGGCACACCGGCTTGATGAAAATCATGAGCGGAGTTGGCCCGAATCGTTGGCCCCCTATTTATCCGCCCTGAATGTGCAATTAGGAGTGGAGTGTGACAGCCAGATTCGATTTCAGCGTCAGTTTGGCGACTCTGACGTGACGTTTTTGTGTCAGGCCTCAGATTAGGACGAGAGCAACACCGAGGGCTAGCACAAACGAAATGACTGTGGATGCGATCACAGGCAACGAAGACCGCCACCCCTGTTCCAACAATAAGTTCATCGGCGACCGGATGCCCGTTGCCGTGACCGCAAGCAGTAACAGCGCCGACGCGACTTTGGGCGACCACGCCAACACCGGCGCGGGCAGCGATACAAATGAATGTAATGTCGTCATGCCCAGAAAGCCGAGCACGAACCACGGCACGCCCACACCACCAGTTTTTGTACCCTCCGCCGGATAAGCAAGCGCAACCACTGCCAACGCCGGAGCTAGCAAAGCCACCCGCGTCAGCTTTACAATCGAAGCCGTCTGCCCCGCTGCATCTGAATAGGAATAGCCCGCGCCCAGCGCCTGCGCGACATCATGGATCGATGCGCCCATCAGGAAACCCGCCTGCGTATCAGTCAGGTGCAATGTGTGCGCGAGGATCGGATAGAGCGACATTGCCAGCGCACTTGCCGCCGATACTGACACCAGCACCAGCGTCAGCTGTGCCTGCGACGCCCTCTTTTCACCCAGCACACTCGACAATGCCAGCGCAGCCGAAGCACCACATATCGCCACCGCACCCCCAGCCAGCGTCCCGAATGCAGACCCCATTGGCCCGCCTTTCGCAACCAATGTGCCTGTCATTGTCACCAGCGCAATCATCACCGCAATGGCTGCAAACGCGACCCAGCCCAACCCGATAATCTGTGCAAACGTAATTTGCAGACCGACAAGCACAATGCCCCAGCGCAGCAATGTCTTCGATGCAAAGCCTAGCCCCGCATGCAATCGACTGTCCGCATTCACGAAATTGAACGCGAGCCCAATCAGCAAACCCATTAGCATCAGCGGCGCGCCATAATGTTCGGACAGATACGCCGCCGCCAGCGACGCCACGCCCGTCATCAGCAAACCCGGCACATAACTCCGCCACCCGAGCTTGGGCGATGGCACAACATCTAGCAGATCGCCGTAAAGATCAGCAGCTGCAGGCACAGGTCGGTTTGTCGTCACGCGCGCTTGATAACAGGCAACAACAAATGGAGCCACAGCAACGCGAGCAAATAAGACACGGCGGCAAAGATAAACAGAGGCATGTAGCCCACGCCTGAAACCAGTAATATACCCGTTAGCTTGGCAATTCCCGCGCCGCCCATGTTGCCACAGAACGCCCCGAAAGCCGTCACACGCCCCACTTTGGCACGCGGCACAACGTCGGTGATCGTTGAAAAAATCGACAGCGAAAATCCCTGATGCCCCGCCATCACGAAACCCATCATGATCGCGACTGGCCAGAAACTGTTCAGCTGCAGCACAAATGGCAACGGCAACACGATCAGCGCCGACGCCAGCATCATCCCCTTGCGCACCCGGTTCACGGCAACGCCTTGTTCTAGCAGCCGCGTTGATAGCCATCCCGCGAAGAGCGCACCAATCCCCGACCCTGCAAAGGCAATTGCCAGCGGCACCGCCAGATCGGTCGTCGAAAGGCCAAATTGCTTGCGGTAAAAATCAGCCAGCCAGAAATTGATGAACCACCACGTTGAATCCGAAATCGCCTTCGCGATCACGATAGCCCAGGTGCGCCGCTCTTTCAGGATCGGGCCATAAGGAACTGCGTTGTCATTATAATCCTGCGTCTCGTCTTCGGCGGCATCATCGAACTTGATCCCCCGCGCAATAACCAGCCACAGCGCCAGCGTCACAAACCCACCAACGCCACCGAAAATTAGCGCCCCGCGCCAGCCATAAGCGGCGGCAAGTGGCGGAATAAAAAAGGGCAGTGCAATCGTGCCCAGCCCCGCAATTGCGGTGCCTATGCCAAACGCCAGACTCCGCTTGTTAGGCTCAAACAATGTTGCCACCGTCTTGATCGTCAGCGGCGTCTGCACGGCTTCAGTCGCACCCAAGCCAACACGCGCCGCAATCACATGCCACATCGTCATCGCCCAGCCATGCGCCATCGCCGCAAAGCTCCACGCCGTCACACCGACAACCATCGACTTGCGCACGCCCAACCGGTCGACCAGCCAGCCCGTAAACAGAAACGAAAACGCCGCCGCCATCTGTGTGTAAAACGCCAGATCGCCGAAATCCTTGTCGGTCCAGCCAAAATCGGCGGACATATCGGGTTTCAGGATCGCAATGATCGGCCGGTCCATCGCATTGAAAATCCCCGCGACTGCCAGCAATCCGAACAACATCCAGACGCGCAACGGCGTTAAAGGCCGTCGCGCGTCTGGAGCTGAATTTGTCATTTTAATTCCCGAACTTCACAGTGCCCGTAATGCCGAAATAACGGTCGGCCTCCCGCGGGATCAGGTAGCGGTATCCGCCGCCCGGTCCGCCATTGGTGATTGCTGCGGCAAAGCTCTGGTCGAACAGGTTCTTGACCGTTGCCATGAGGCGAAAGCGGTCATCGCTGCTGACAATCCCCACGTTCAAATCAACGAGGCCATAGGCCTTGATCCGCCCTGCTTCACGCAGCACGGCACTCGGGTCGAACAGCGACAACTGGCTCGACTGATAGGCCCCCTGCACACCCAGCTGCACATCAACTGCGCCGCCAGTGCGCCAGCGATAATCCGCTGCCAGCGATCCCTTGAACTTCGGTGCATAGCCGAGCGCTGTGCCGGGTGGCACAATCGCGGTTGCAGCAGCGCCCGGGGGCGCCTTGAACAAATCGACGCGTGCATCAGTGAAGGCCACGCCGCCTGAGAAATTCAGGTCACGCACGGGCCGGAACACGAAATCCACTTCGCCACCTCGTGTCGAAATATTGCCAGCATTGGTGAACCGCGTGACCACCACACCCGCAACAATATCGGGATTGTTCGCCTGAAAATTTGTATATTTGGCGTAATAAGCCGCAAGGTTCAGCGTCAGCTTCCCGTCAAAGAACGTGTTCTTCAAACCGATTTCATAGGCGTCCGACGTTTCGGGTTCGATTGGCGCAGCGCCGGTTGCCGTCAAGTTGTAGAAGATGTTGAACGCCGGCCCTTTATACCCCCGGGCATAAGTCGCGTAGATTGTGTTGTTACGGCTGATGTCAAACTGCGCACCGCCCTTACCCGACCAGTTGGTGCTGGTCACTTTGTTGCGGAACGGCACGCCATTTGACGGACCAGGCAGGAAGCTGACAACGCCCGTCACCGTATTGGTGGTCGTCGCGCCATTATTGTAAACACCGGCATCAAAATTCGGCTGAATGCCGGGACCCGCCAGCGTCGTGCGACGGCTGTGGAACACGTCCAGCTGATCCGCCGTGTAACGCAGACCACCGATCAGGCGGAAACTGTCGCTGACGTTGACTGTGGCCTGTCCAAAGAAAGCGAGGTTCTTGAACGTCGATCCAAACGTCGCGGTGCCGCTGGGGAATGTAGACGCGGGTGCCCCGACTGATCCGCACGGGATGAGCGTGGTTGCCGCCGTTGCGCCGTTGCAGACAATGTCGTTACGCGTGAACGTCCGCTCCGTCTTTGCCGCACTGTAAAAAACGCCCGCTACGTAATCGATGAAATTCTTGCCATTAGACGTCAGCCGCAATTCCTGACTGAATGTCGTGCCCTTTTGCGGGCCGTCATCATGCAACTGATTGAGGTTGGCATAAGCCGTATCGACAAAATCGCCATCGCGGACTTCCCGTTCGTCAAAGCGACGGAAAGCCGTGATTGACGTCACTGTCTTGTTGCCCGCATCCAGATCAAGCTGAACCGACGTGCCGTAGCTTGTCTGCTTGCTCTGTGTGACCAGATTCTGGCGGATCGTGCGTGACTTATCGCCGAGGAACTGCGTATTTACCAGCGCCAGTGCGCCCAAACCAGTCGGAGCTGTGATCCCCGTCGCCGTCGGAATGCCGCCAATCACTTCGGCGCAGCATTCATCGTTCGACTTGCGCCAGTCGGCAATCACGGTCGCCTTCAAATTGGGCAGGATGTCGCCCACCAGCGTCGCGCGGATGCCATAGCGTTCATACCCGTTCACGTAGCGGTTCACATTCGCGGCGGCGTTGAAGATATTGCCGTCATATTTGCCGTAAAATCCCGTGACGCGCAGGCCCGCATCGTCGCCCAGCGGCACATTCAGCACCGCACGCCCGCGATATTCGTTGCGCTGGGCATAGCTGGCCTCCAGCGAACCGCCGAATTCCTTGCCCGGCTGCTTGGTGATGATGTTGATCACGCCCGCGCTGGCATTCTTCCCGAACAACGTCCCCTGCGGCCCGCGCAGCACTTCGATCCGTTCAATATCGACCAGATCGCTGAACGCTTCGCCTGCGCGCGAATAAACGACGCCGTCAACGACCGTCGACACGCTGGGTTCGCCCGCAATCGAGAAGGTCGAGGTGCCAACGCCACGCAAATAAAGCGACTGGTTGATCGCCGCGCCCGATTTGCGAAAGTTCAGCGTCGGCACCAGATATTGCGCGCTTTCGATGTTCACCCCGCCACGATTGGCAATGGCATCACCCGAAATCACCGAGACCGCTAGCGGCACATCCTGCAACCGCTCGGTCCGTTTTTGCGCGGTCACAACGATTTCGGCGGGCGCATCGTCTTTGGCAACCGGTGCAGATGTTTGCGCAAACGCTGGGGCACTCGTCAGGGCAAAAGCGGCAACACTTGTCAGCATAAGGGTCTTGGTCATCTAATATTCCTTCCTGCAATACGCCGACGTTGCGGCATCATATTTGTTTAGAAACCGAATTCATCCATGGTCACAACACGATGTTCACGCGCGCTGATTTCCGCAGCCGTTCCAATCGCCACGGCCATCAATCCGTCATGTGCTGTTACGTCTACCGGACCATTACCCACTAAAGCACTATAGAATTTCTGGTGCTCATAAAAGGTCGAACCATGGTGGCTGCCCGATTTCAGCGCGACGTCGTCAACGGGAATATGTGTCCGTTCGGGCGTCTTGGGCCGCATAAAACCGGTGCGCGGACTGAACACTAAATCACCCGCCGGTATCAAACACTCCAGGCGCGCTTCGCTCCCCACCGCAGCAATTTCTTCCTGCTGTTCTGCACCATCGGCAAACATCGACAGATCTAGCATCGCCCGCGTCCCATTCGCAAAATCAACGGTCGTATAACTATTATCGATGATGTCGGGCGTGCGGCCATCATATCGCTCGTCAAGATGGTTCACATCCATCGCCCCCGAGCAATAAACGCGAACGGCTTCAGATTTCGTGATCAGCCGCATCAGATCGAAGAAATGACAGCATTTCTCGACCATCGTGCCGCCCGTATTCGCCGAAAAGCGATTCCAGTCGCCAACCTTCGGCAAAAACGGAAAGCGATGTTCGCGAATGCTCAGCATCTGTAGCTTACCAATCCGCCCGCCATGTACTTGTTGTATGAACGCCGCAGCAGGCGGCATGTAGCGATATTCCATCGCCGTCCAGAATATCCCCGGCGATTGCGCCACGCGTTCCACAATCCAGCGCGCATCTTCAATCGTTGTCGCAACCGGCTTTTCGCACAGTATGTTAAGCCCCGCATCGAATAGCGGTTCAAGGACCGAACGGTGCGTATAGTTCGGACTGGCAACTATCACCGCATCCAGCCCGGCCTTCGCCAGTTCGGCACTATCGGCATATATAGTCGGCTCGGAGCCAAGCGCAGACTTCGCCCACTCAAGTGAACCCGCCACGGGATCGGCAATCGCGACAATCTCGGCATCAACGGCCGCACGGACGTTTTTGATGTGCTCAACGCCCATCATTCCCGTGCCGACAAGACCGTAACGTAGCGTCAATCCACTCTCCCGCGCGCATTTATGACAGCGCTGTCTGAAAACGTCTTCGCACGAGAATCGGACGCACCGCAAGGGGGCATCGCTGCATTGCTGCAAGAGTGTTGCACCGCTACAACAATCGGCGACAGGAAAATGAACATGGCTACACGCAACACGATCAGCGATGTCGCAAGGGCGGCGGGCGTGTCGATCAAAACCGTCAGCCGCGTTTTGAATAAGGAGCGCTACGTCCGCCAGACGACCCGCGACAAGGTTGAAGCCGCGATGGCCGATATGGCGTTCAGTCCCAGCATCGCTGCACGCAGCCTCGCGGGTGTCCGCTCGCACCAGATCGCACTGATCTACGACAATCATTCGCCCTATTATATTCACGCCATTCAGGAAGGTGTGTGGGCACGGTGCCGCGACGAAGATGTGCGGATGCTCGCGCAACCCGCTGACGTCTCGTCCAAAACCATCGTTGCTGAAGTCGGTGGCTTGATCGATGAAACGCATGTCGATGGCATTATCCTGTCATCCCCCGTGACCGATTGCGCGCCGGTGCTGGCCGAACTCGAACGGCGTGGCATCCCGTTTGTCCGCATCTCGCCAGGCACAAACCACGCACTCACCTCATCCGTTTACATGGACGATGCGCAGGCGGCGGATGACATGACGACGCACCTCATCAACCTCGGCCACCGCGTCATCGGCTTTGTGGTCGGCCACCCCAATCATATGGCGAGCGAACAGCGGTTGTTCGGGTATCGCCGTGCCCTCGACCGCGCAGGCATTCCCTATGAACCCGGCCTAGTCCACCCCGGCGAATTTGATTTTGCCAGCGGGGTCACAGCGGCGCATTCCCTACTCAGCTACCCCCGCCGCCCGACCGCGATCTTTGCCAGCAACGACGACATGGCCGCCGGGGTTCTCACAGTCGCCCACGCAAAAGGCCTGCGCCTTCCCGAAGATTTGTCCGTCGCCGGCTTCGACGACACGCCCCTCGCCCAACTGGTGTGGCCCCCGCTGACCACCATCCGCCAACCCACTCGCGACCTTGCCTACGCCGCCGCCAGCCTGCTGTTCGAAAAAGTCGATGGGGTTGAGCATCGGCGGCTGCAGCATGAGTTGGTAATTCGGGGGAGTGTGTCCACGCCAACCCCTTGACCCCACCCCCTCTCCCACGGCAATAAGACAGCGCTGTCAGAAAAAAGAAAGCCGCGTGCATTATGAGTGAGCTTCCCAAAACCCCCACCACCCGCCTCCTCGGCAAGAGCGGCATTGTCGTTTCGTCGATGGCGTGGGGCATGTGGCGCTTTGCGGGACGCTCTGTGGAAGAAGCAACCGCCTTAGTCGAAGCAGCGCTCAAAAGTGGCATCACCCTGTTCGACACAGCCGACATCTACGGCTTCAATGGCAACAACGGTTTTGGCGATGCAGAAACCCTGCTCGGCCAAGTGTTCGCGGCCAACCCCGGCGTCCGCGACCGCATGGTGCTCGCGACCAAGGGCGGGATCATTCCCCCTGCCCCTTACGACTCATCGCCCACCTATCTCGAAAGTGCCATCGACGCGTCGTTAAAGCGCCTCGGCGTCCACCGCATCGATCTCTACCAGATCCACCGCCCCGACATTCTCACGCATCCGCACGAAGTCGCGCGCGCTATGGAAAAGGCGTATGCACTGGGCAAAATCGGAGCGTTCGGCGTCTCGAACGTCACGCCCGCGCAAGTCACCGCCATGAACGCGATGATGCCACGCGAGTTGCCACTCTCCACAACCCAGCCCGAACTCTCGCCGCTCTGCCTGACGACGATTGAGGACGGCACGCTCGACATCGCGATGACGCATAATCAGGCGGTGCTGGCTTGGTCACCTCTGGGTGGCGGGCGGATTGCGAACCCAACCAATGCGGACGAAACAGCCGTTGCAGCGGCGCTCGATGACGTAGCGAATGCCTATGGCGTCTCACGCACCGCGGCCGCTTACAGCTGGATCATGACGCATCCCGCACACCCCATCCCCATTGTCGGGTCGCAGAACGCCGACCGCATTGCCGAAGCCGCTGACGCCTACAAAGTCCGCTGGACGCGCGAAGGCTGGTACAAAGTCCTTGTCGCGTCGCGTGGAGTGCCGTTGCCATGACTGAAGTCAGCTGGTTCTCTGCCCTGTGCGATGACGACTATGAATTCTTGGGCCAACCCGATCCGATGCTTGCATCCAGCTGGGAACATTGCCGCAATATCATTCTGACGGCAGAGAAAGGCGGGTTCGACAACATCCTCCTTCCCAGCGGCTATCAGCTTGGTCTCGACACCACCGCGTTCGCTGCCGCCATTGCCGCGCTAACGAGCAAAATCCGCCTCCTCATGGCCGTCCGCATTGGTGAAAGCTGGCCGCCACAGCTTGCGCGACAGATCGCGACGCTCGATCAGATCACCAGCGGTCGCATGACGATTAACATCATTTCATCCGACCTGCCCGGCGAAAAACTCGCCAGCGCCCCGCGCTATGCCCGCACATTGGAAGTCATGCAGATCCTGAAAACGCTTCTCAACGGTGATCACCTCAATCACAACGGTGAACATTATAAGATCGATGTCGCCCCGCCGCGGATAACGACCGTCAGCGGCAAATGCCCGCCGCTCTATTTTGGCGGCCTGTCAGACGACGCCCGCGATGCAGCCGCCCAAGGCTGCGATGTCTATCTCATGTGGCCCGACACGATGCCCGCTGTCCGCGAGATCATATCGGACATGCGCACCCGCGCCGCGAAATATGGCCGCACCCTCAAATTCGGTTACCGCGCGCATGTCATTGTCCGTGAAACCGAAAGCGAAGCGCGCGCTTACGCGTCGCGCCTGCTCTCCAAACTTGATGCCGAAACCGGCGATGCCATCCGCGCTAAATCGCTCGATTCCGCCAGCTATGGCGTCCAGCGCCAAGCCGAACTACGCGCGCAAGCGGGCGAAGAAGGCTTTGTCGAAGATAATCTGTGGACTGGCATCGGCCGCGCGCGCTCCGGCTGCGGTGCCGCGATCGTCGGCGATCCCGATCAGGTGCTGGCCAAACTTAAAGCCTATGAAGCCGAAGGTATCGAGGCCTTCATCCTGTCGGGTTATCCACACGCCGCAGAAGCAGACCTGTTCGCCCGACATGTGCTGCCGCACCTCGATCATGGGCCTTTAATATTATAGTACCAGCAAAATGACGATGCGCGCACTAATCCTGATTCCCGCCCTGACACTTACCGGCTGTGTCAGCGCCGTCAGCAGTGTCGTCACCGCACCCTTCAAAGTTGTCGGTAAAGCCGCCGACTGGGCCACCACCAGTCAATCCGAAGCCGACCGTAACCGTGGCCGCCAAATCCGCAAAGCCGAAGAACGCGCGCGCCGTGATTGCAAACGCAATATCGACGGCGATCTCGCCCGCGAACAATGCGTGCGTAACAAGTTGCGCGAACAAGATATTTCATAAAAAACACATCGTTAACGATTTTGAGCGAAGGATTATGAAACTTTCGCCCGTTAAAGCGTTGAGAGGATGATGCATCCGACCCGGTGCATCTCAAAAAAAGGGGATCAATGTGCGCGATGACACGCTGTTGCTGGCCGAAGACCAGCATTCGCCCGATGTAAGCATTACCGACGACACCCCTCTTGTCCCCAAAGAATTATCCGGCATTGTTGCCGCAACTGTTCCCACTCTTGCGCTTGCCGCATGCGGTGGCGGCGGAGCTTCCCCGACAGCATCTGCGCCACCACCGCCCCCGCCCCCCCCTGCGCCACCACCGCCCCCAACCGGCGTTCAATCGGGCCGCTTTCTGGCGCAATCAACCATGGGTGCGACCAAGGCTGACATCACCGCGCTTCAATCGAGCACTTATGACGCCTGGATAACGATGCAGTTCGCAACCCCGCGCACGACCAAATTCTATGACTGGCTGCTCGCTAAAGGGTTTGGTGACATCAAGTATAAAAATCTGACCGATGGTTTTAATCCAATGGCTTGGAGCCAAGTCATTACGGGACCAGACCAGCTGCGCCAGCGCGTTGGTTTGTCTTTGCTCGATTTCCTTGTCGTTTCAGTCGACGGCCTAATGGCAACAAGTTTTCAGCAATTTGCTCAGGCCGCATACATGGATGTTCTGTGGGATGGCGCCTTTGGCAATTACCGTGACCTGATGGACAAGATTTCGACCAATGCCGCGATGGCAATTTATCTCACTTTCATGGGCAACCAGAAAGCAAATGTCGCGCGCGGGTCGCAACCAGACGAGAATTATGCCCGCGAATTGATGCAGCTGTTCACGCTGGGGCTTTACAAACTCAATGCCGATGGCTCGCAACAAACAGCGAATGGCAAACCCGTCGAAACCTACACCCCCGAAGACGTATCGGGCCTTGCGCGTGTTTTCACCGGGTTTAATTATGATCCTGTCTTTAATTATCAGTCACCCGATGGCCAGCAACGGCCGCTAATTCAGAATGCGGGTCAGCATGAAACCGGAGCAAAAACGTTCCTAGGCGTAACCATTCCTGCCGGAACGGATGGCTTTGCAAGTTTGAAAATCGCGCTTGATACTATTTTTGCGCATTCGAACCTGCCGCCATTTATTTCCAAACAGCTTATCCAGCGCCTGGTCACCAGCAATCCGTCGCCCGCCTATGTCGGACGCGTTTCAGCAATTTTCGCTAATAACGGATCGGGCGTACGCGGCGACTTAAAAGCCGTCATTCG
>JAYTWA010000327.1:0-4868 GCA_043743675.1 Sphingomonadales bacterium | reverse complement strand
CTCAAGTCTGTCCTCCACCGCACGGGCCTGAGCCGCTCGACCCTTTACCGCAAGATCAGAGAGGGCACATTTCCGCGCCAAGTGAAAATCAGTATCAATGGATCGGGATGGCGTGAATCCGCGATCAACCTGTGGATCGAAGACCCTGTTGCCTTTCATATGCGCGCGCACGGATAGGGATGACGGTTGCGGTCTCGACCTTGTTTTCGACAATCTGCATCACGAGATCCGACAACCGCGCTAATGCTTCCGCCTTTTCGTCTTCATAACAATAGCGATCATAGACGCCTTCGATACCCGCAATCGCATGACCTAGCACCCGCTCGCTGATGTCGGGCCGAATACCGGAACGTGCCATCAATGATTTCGCCGTCCGCCGAAGGTCATGCACGGTCCAGCGGGGGAGCGGTGAGCCGTTCAATTCGGTCAGGCGCTCGTCGAGCTGGGCCTTTGCCTTACTGTATCCATTGAGCGGCACTCCGCCGCGACCGGCAAAAACGTAATCACTGTCTTCGCATACCGGCTGGTCCATAATGACGTCCAGCGCCAGCGGCGGAAGCCGCAACGAACGCGCGTTGGATTTCTCGCGCGGCTCGGTCAGGATTGTCCAGGTGCCGTCGTCGCTGATCTCCTGCCAGCGCATCGACAAGACCTTTCCGCGCCGTTGCGCTGTCAGCAATGCAGTGCGCAGCAAGCCGCCATAAACACCAACCTCGGCGCTTGCCTGCCACAGAAACCGCAATTCCCGGTCGTCAAGGACACGCCGCCTTGCGCGCTCGCTTGGCCGCGTCCGGCGCATCCCACGCACAATGGGCGTGGTGTAGCTCTCTTCGCGCGCCATATACCAATTGCAGAGCTTGGACATGACGCCCAGCACATGATCGGCCTGCGAAGGCGCGCGGCGCTCAATGTCGTCAAGCAAGCGCGCCACATCGCCGCGCCGGATCGTGACGAATTCCAGCTTTCCCCATCGCGGAATGAGATATTTGTTGAAGACGCGCTCGATCTCGACCGCCGTTCGCAACTGGTTGCGGAAAACATGCTGCTCAAGAAACCTGCGGGAAACATCGGCGAACAGCTCTTCGCGGCGGCGTCCCTCGGCGCGTTGACGGCCATCTTCGGTGCGCGGATCGACGCGCTTGACGATCTTGGCGAGCCACGCCCGCGCGGTCTCACGCGCGGCAACCAATTCCATCGCATCAACTTGGGCGATCACCCGGCGCGTAGGATTGCGATGACCGGGGTAGCGCGCGACAAGGATGTAGGATTTATTGCCGAGATCCGTTACCCGAACACCAAACCCCGGCACAAGCGAATCCCACGTATCATAGCGCGTCCCGGCCTCGGCGGGTTTGAGCGATTTGATGCCATTGACTGTCAGAATTCGGCGCATTGAGATCGACCAATCGGCTTTTCGGGGCAACAAACCCTTCCGGCTCCCCTGAATTCAAGTGAAATTCAGTGATACACAAATTGGTCAAAAAAGCAAGGTTTTCTGGGGGTTACGTGGCACAAATTGGCACCATTTGGGATGCCACTGGACTCAAAGTTTGGCCGTTTGTAATCAGGGGGTCAGGGGTTCGAATCCTCTAGCCGGCACCATTTTCTCAAGGATTTAGGGGTGTCTACATCCCCTGCCCGAGCGCCTGCCGAGTGTCGCGTGATCGCCACGCAGTCAATGTGGAGCGTTGTGTGGTGCTGTTCTATGTAAGGCGCTCATGGTTTTCAAATCGAATAGCAGGATTTACGAAAACGCACTGCCATCCTTGCGGCGCTTCACTCCGTCAGCAAAATGGTGGACATCAATGTCCGGGAAATGCACCGGCCAAGGCACCGCTGGGCCGATGACGACGAAGCTGCACGGCTCTGCGCTGTGGTTGATTAGACAATGACCGTTTCCGTCATTCTTCGGAAAGGCGGCGCAATCGCCAGCTGACATTCTGTGTTCGCCGTCGTCATCGACCAGTGTGGCAATCCCGCCAAGCATGATGACGAATTCGTCATTATTAGGATGCCAGTGACGCTGCGACGACCAGGCCCCCGGCTCAAGACAGACGTGAGTTACGCCAAAATCAGTCACGCCGCCCGCCTTGGCGAGCCTGCGATACCAGCGCCCTTGCAGGACATCGGTATATTGTGGCGGAAATCCGGACTGATTAGTGGCAGCAATTTGATCAAGATCAAGCTTGGGCACGGACCGTCCTTCAATAGCTGCGCTCGCCGAAAAGTGCTATTTCAATCCGGCGGTATGTTCAACAAATCCAAGCCGAGGCATCAATGCTGTTCTGGAACCAATCACAACGCTACCGGGGGCTGCGCTCGATTGATCGCATTTACAGCGTGCGTGAGGTTCGGGCTGGCGATCGCCCCGTTCCGCTCGAACCAGGTCAGCCGCTTGACTTTGGCTTCGACATTACGGCGCACATGCAGCGTCAGTGCAATGCCGGGCTGATCATTCTGCATGATGGGCGGGTCCGGTACGAAGCCTATGCCGATGATTATGGTCCGCATGAGCGCTGGACGAGCTTTTCTGTGGCAAAGTCGATCACCTCGACCCTGGTAGGGGCCGCGATCAATGACGGCGCAATTGGCAGCGTCGATGATTTGATCGCCGACTATCTGCCCAGCTTGGCGGGTTCTGCCTATGGTGACGTGACGATCCGCCACTTGCTGACAATGACCTCAGGGGTGGCATGGAACGAGGCCTATGACGATCCGGCCGCCGATGTCGCTCGGCTTTGGAGCCAAACGCCAGAGCCCGACATCGACAATTTCAGCAACTATATGCGCAGGCTGGCCAAGGCTGCACCAGCCGGAAGCGTGTGGCTCTACAACACCGGCGAAACCAATTTGCTGGGCGCGGCGATCGCCCGCGCGACGGGGCAGACCTTATCCGCCTATCTGTCGGATAAAATCTGGCGCCCTTATGGCATGGAGCGCGACGCCGCTTGGATTATTGCCGCAGACGGCCGCGAGGTTGGGGGTTGCTGCCTGTCGGTGGCTTTGCGAGATTATGCCAGATTTGGCCAATTTATCCTTGAAGGCGCGATGATCGATGGCACGCCGATCGTGCCCGCCGGATGGTTGCGCGCGGCGACGACCAAACAGGCTGATATCGGCGAACCTGGGCGCGGCTATGGCTATCAGTGGTGGACCAATGATGACGGCAGTTTCGACGCGCGCGGCATTTTCGGGCAAGGTATATTCATTGATCCGGCAACCAGACTGGTGATTGCCTCAAGCGGCAACTGGCCCAATGCGGTGGAGCCCGACAGTCTTGGTCCCGAGCGCCAGCAGTTCTATCGCGCCGTGCGCGGTCTGGTTGGATAAAATCGCTAAGTGGGTTTGGTGCCGCAGCAGTCGGTCAATCCGGAGAAGACTCTGCTGGACGGGCAAGCGCAGGGTCATTGCCGATGACCAAGCTACAAGCCTGCATCAACCCGCATGGCGCGGGCGCCCGAGCGCAGGAAATTATGGTCAGACGCCAGCAGAAACAGACTGGCACCCTGCTCGCGCCAGTGCCCGACATCAGCCGCGCGCGATAGGAACATCCCCGATGCCCGCCCGGCGCGCTTGCAGGCGGCAACGATCAGCTCAACCGCGGCCAGCACTTTGAGATCGTCTGGCGAGGTGCAGCCTAATGAGATCGTCAAGTCGATCCGCCCGACGAACAGCGCATCAATGCCTTCGACCGCAGCAATCGCGTCAATCTGATCAAGCGCCTCAATATCTTCAATCTGGGCGATCACGGCGGTGCGCGCGGCGCTATTGGCCAGGTGGTCGGCGATTGATGTCAAACCATAGCCAGACGCGCGCGTTGATCCCGCAAATCCGCGCCCGCCTGGTCCATAGTGCGCAGTGCGCGCGAGCTGCACGGCTTCATCAACCGAGCGGATATGCGGCACGACGACGCCATCGGCTCCGCAATCAAGCGCGTTCAGCAGCTCGTGCGGCGCGCCGCTGGCCGGACGGACGATGGAAGGTAGACCGCCAGCCCGCGCCGCCATCACGCACAGATCAATCGCATTGCGGTCAAACGGCGCATGCTCGGCGTCGATGCAGATACAGTCCATCCCACCGGTCGCCAGCACCTCGACCACATGCGGGTGCGGCGTTTTCAGGAAGGTGCCCAACAGGGGTTCGCAGGCTTGCAATCGCTGCTTGAAATTCATTGCCTGCTTCCTTGTCGTGCGGGATAAACGCTATTGCCGATAAGCTTGGACAAGGACGGCGACCTCATCGAAAATGGTCCACTCTTCGGCGATCAGCGCGCCGGCGAACCGCAAGTGCGACATGCCCATAACCGCAACTTGTTTTCCAGTCGGCACATCGCCAAACAGCCCGCCGGGGCGCGTCGTGCCTTCCAGCACCCAGCGCACCGCCACAATAACGCCGTCAGTCTCGTCTGACCAGCTGACGTGCTCGACCCGCATTGTGGCATCGGGGAGGCTGGCCAGCAACGCCAGGATCAGCCCGCTAAGGTTGCGCGCGCCATGGGCCACTCGCCCCCCGGCCCAATGCGCGATGACAGCTGGATGATAGTGAAAGGCGATATGATCGAAGGACCGCCGGTTCCAGATCTCGCTGAAATGATGCTCGACCCAACCCTCAACCGTCTCGGTCGATCCGGTGAACGCGGCGCGCGGGACTTGCCCCTGCAAACGGGCCGGAACCGACACAATTGCCGTTTCAGCCAGCGGCACTTCGGCCAGACGCTGGGCGGTTTCGTGAAGATCAAAGCCGAGTTGGCGAACCACCCCGCCGTTGTCGCGGACCAGCCATTCGGTGTGGATCAGGTTGGCGCGGCTGATGCAATCGGCGACAAAGAATCGGCCAACGCGCTTTCCGGTCGGCGGACCATAGGGCGA
>JAYTWA010000326.1:0-2556 GCA_043743675.1 Sphingomonadales bacterium | reverse complement strand
GAAACTTTCGTCAATAAACTCGCCGCCATATTCGCGATCTTGTCCGCGTGCGCGGAAAGAAGCCGTTAAAACGTGGCGGCGATTTCCCTCGGTAAAACTCCGGCCAATCCGCAGTTCGCCCGATGTCGAACGGCCATTATCGCCCTGTGAAATGATAATGCGGCGTTTCGCAACGCTGCCATCAGCCTTAGCGCCAATCAACAGATCGGCCACGTCCTGATCGGTCGTGTAAGTTGAACGGAAGACACCCAATTGCGCATCAAAACCCAACAGGTCGGCACGCGCAACAATGCCGTAATTTGACTGGACACCCGCATATTGTGCCCAGGGCTGCCCCGTGAATACATTACGCGGCGCACGCTTTGGAAGCGTCAGCCCGCCCGTAAAAATAACGGGCAGCGTCTCGTAGCTCCAGTCGCGCGTCGTGCTCCAAAACGGGATGACTTCGATGCCCTTGCGCGGCGCATAGCGCAGGCTGACCGCCGCCGAAAGGCTATCGTCAATGGTGCCATATTGCGTACCCATATGCATCCGATCAACACCCGCCGCTATTCCCAGCCGGTCCCCGTCAATCGGAATTTGCAGATCGATCTCGCCCGACACCCCTTTCCAAGGGCTCTTGGTCAGCTGGACCGACGTCAATAATTTGTCGCCGGGCTTGGCAAGTTCGTAATCGATAACGCCCGTCGGCGCGGGAAAAATATACCCCTGCGCCGAAATGCCGACGCGGACGCTTGAGCCGCTGACAAGGCGGCTGTTCACATTCGACTGCAAATCGAAATAAAGCCCTTCAATGCGGACATTGCCCGCTACGATGGGAGAAAATCCGCGAACGCTCGAATCACTATAGATGCCGATGGATTGGTCACCAACGCTTTTACCAAATGCATCCTCTGCAGCGGTGACGGCGTTGTTATCAGTCTTTTGCGCAAAGGCTGGATGCGTCGCAACGACAGCAGCACCAACTAATATGCGCAAACCACACCCCATCAACACTGGCTTGCACGCCCCCTATTCTAGGTCAAGTTATGGTAAACACTTGCCTGTGTCTTCTTCGCAACACTATTGATTCGTAGCAATCTGTTGATTCGTATCAATCTGGCGATTCGCAGCGATCAGGAATTCGACATTACCTTCGGGGCCTGTAATTGGACTGGTTGCGATGCCCTCGACGATCCAGCCCTGGCTCGTGATCCACTCCGACACGGTGTCACATGTCGCGCGGTGCACTGCGGAATCGCGGACGACACCGCCCGGTCCTACGTCTTCACGTGCGGCTTCAAACTGTGGCTTTATCAACGCCATCAAGCGCGCAACTGGTGCGACGAATGTGAGTGGGCGTTCGAGGACTTTCGCGAGGCTGATGAAACTTGCATCGCAGACGATCAGATCAACAGCTTCGGGAATATGCACCGCCGTCAGGATACGCGCACTGGTCTGTTCGTGGACGACGACGCGCGGATCCTGACGGATTTTCCACGCGAGCTGGTTTGTTCCCGAATCAATTGCATAAACCCGCGCCGCACCTTTGGTCAGCAGCACATCGGTAAAGCCCCCCGTCGATGACCCGACATCCATCGCCACAACGCCCGACACGTCCCAGCCAAAATGCGCCAGCCCGTGCGCCAGCTTGACCCCGCCGCGCGAAACCCATGGGTGATCGCGCCTTTTAACCGTAAGAGCGGACTCTTCGGCAACGGTCTGACCTGCTTTTTCGATACGGCGATCACCGTTGAAAACAATGCCTGACAGGATCAGCGCCTGCGCATGACCTAAGCTGTCGGCGAGACCAAGATCGACAAGGCGCTGATCAGCGCGGGTTTTGGGCATGGGTTTGCACTAGACTTGAATAGGGTAGCGCGCTACCTTTTTGTATATGAATGACTTGAGCCCCAAGCGAACCGACAAGTTCAAGGCGTATCGCGCGCGCAAGAAGGCGGCGGGGCTCAAAGAAGTGCGCCGCTGGGTGTGGGACGTGAATTCGCCCGAATTTCTGGCACAGTTGCAGCGCGAGGCCGACATCCTGAAGGACACGCCCGGGGAAAAGGAAGCCGCTGATTTCATCGAGGGCGTGATGGACGACACGATGAAAGATCACCCCTATTGAAACGGGGTGATGTGGTCACGGTTGCGTGGGCGGGGGACTATGGCAAGCCGCGCCCCGCCGTCGTCATTCAGTCCAACCAATTAACCGACAGCGGCGTCGCAACGATCCTCGTTTGCCAGATTACAAGCGACCTGCAGCCCGTCAGCATCCGTCGCATCACCGTGATCCCAACGCCCGAAAACGGCCTGCGCAAGCCATCACACATCATGGTCGAAAAGATTTTCGCGGCAAAGCGCGAGAAATGCGGCGCGGTAATCGGGACTTTGGACGCGGTGTCAATGGACGCGCTTGATGATGCAGTGATGTTTGCTGTGGGGTTGATGGGGTGAGGTTGGGGGGTTGAGTAAACTATCAACGCAATTTCGTGATTGGTGTTCGCACCGGTCACCGTGCGCTGTATTTTCCTATCAGCGCAATTCGGAGCATACTGCTGTCACAGTCGGCGCTCT
>JAYTWA010000325.1:0-2561 GCA_043743675.1 Sphingomonadales bacterium | reverse complement strand
TCACCACCCAATGACCCGAACGTGCCGTCCTTCAGGTGACGCCCCGCCCGCCCCGCAATTTGCGCCATTTCAGCAACCGTTAGCCGCCGTTGTCGCCGTCCGTCGAACTTGTTCAGCGATGCAAACGCGACATGGCCAATGTCCATATTCAGGCCCATGCCGATGGCGTCCGTGGCGACGAGATAATCGACTTCGCCTGCCTGATACATAGCGACCTGGGCATTGCGCGTGCGGGGTGACAGCGCGCCCATGACGACCGCCGCACCGCCCCGCGCGCGGCGGAGCATTTCGGCAACAGCATAAACTTCCTGTGCACTGAACGCGACAATGGCGGATCGTTTGGGGAGGCGCGAGAGTTTCTTTGCCCCCGCATAACTGAGTGTTGAAAAGCGCGGACGCTTGATGATCTCGGCTTCAGGGATCAAGGCGCGGACCATTGGGCGCAGGCTTTCTGACCCAAGGATCATCGTTTCCTCCCGCCCGCGCACATTCAGCATCCGGTCGGTAAAGATATGCCCGCGCTCGGGATCAGCACCCAGTTGCGCTTCATCGAGTGCCGCGAACGCAACGTCCCGATCTCGTGGCATCGATTCCGCTGTGCACAGTAACCAGCGCGCACCGGGCGGCATGATCTTTTCCTCGCCCGTGATCAGGCCGACTTCTTTTGCGCCTTTGATCGCGACGACCCGGTCATAAACCTCCCGTGCCAGCAAACGCAGCGGAAAGCCGATCATCCCGCTCGAATGCCCACAAAGCCGTTCGATGGCGAGATAAGTCTTGCCGGTATTGGTCGGGCCAAGCACCGCTTTGACGGTCGAAATATCTTGCGCGCCCATGTCACCTAAATTGGCCGCAGTGCGCGCCGATGCAAGAGCGGAGTCATCTTATCCACAGTGATGGGCAGTCTGCCGCAACTAGTGGCAGATTTGCGCCAGTTAGTTTGACATTAATGAAATTGGTTCACACGCAGAAGACCGCAGGGCAAACGCCGTGTGGGTTGCAAACGACATAAGGGCATACGCCTTGTATTATCGGGATGACGGGGGAACCGGATTCGGTACCAGTTTCGGGGCCAGATTCGGGGGTGACACAGCAGTGCTTTCGCTCGACTATGCCATACCCGCTGGTGTCCCGAAATTTGGCCGTGCCGAGACGATTTACAAACCCAGCCGTTTCGAGAATTTTGATTTTGCGCCAGACCTTGGCGCGGAAATTGGCACAAAGACATGGTGGCGTGGGCTGGCGACTTGCACGGCACTCTGTGCGACGACGTGGCTGCTGGCGCCGAGTTTTCGCCCTCTTCCCGGCACCGTGCCTGCTGCAATGCCTGCCGCTGCCTTTGACGAAACCCGCGCGCAATCCATTGCGCCGCTCGCTTGGGGTGGCGACACCGGACGCAAGATGGGCGCAACCGATGCGGTGCAGGCACTAACCGGCACGCCCGAACGTCCGACGCTGGATTTATCGGCTTCGCTTGGTCAGGGCGACAGTCTCTCCCGCGCGCTTGAACGCGCAGGCGTGGGCAGCGCCGAAGCGCGACAAGTTGCCAGCATGACCAGCGATGTCGTGAACCCGACCGAGATCGCGCCTGGAACCGCGCTGTCGCTCAGTCTTGGTCGTCGTGCGAACAAGAATATTGCCCGCCCGCTCGATACGCTTGCCTTTCGTGCGCGGTTCGACATGCGCGTTCGTTTTTCGCGCGTGAATGGTGCGCTGATAATGAACCGCCAGCCGATTGCCATCGACAGCACACCGCTGCGCATATCTGGAACCGTCGGCGGCGGCATTTTCATGGCGGCAACCGCCGGCGGCGCGCCAAGCGACATTGCGCAGGATTATATTCGCGCGCTGGCCCCCAAAGTACCCATGGGCAATATCGATAATGACGCACGATTCGACATGATCGTCGAGCGGGATCGCGCCGCCACGGGCGAAGTGCGTTTCGGCAAACTGCTGTATGTGGGCCTGAATCAAGGCGAACATGCGACACGAATGATCCAGTGGACCATCGATGGGCGCACTGAATGGTATGATCTGGCGGGCGTGGGCCAGACGCGACCGGGCTTTATGATGCCCGTTGCCAACGCGCGAAAGACAAGCGGCTTTGGCTGGCGGATGCATCCGCTGCTGGGCTATTCGCGGATGCATCAGGGCACCGACTATGGGGCCGCTTATGGTACGCCAATCCGTGCGGTGACCGACGGTGTTGTTAATTTTGCCGGCTGGCATGGCGGACATGGCAATATGGTCAAGCTGACGCACAATGGCGGGTTGGGCAGTGGTTATGCGCATATGAGCCGGATTGCCGTCTCACCCGGCGCACGCGTGTCGCAGGGGCAAGTGATCGGTTATGTTGGGTCAACAGGCATGTCGACCGGTGCGCATCTGCATTTTGAAGTGTATCGTAACGGCGTTCCCGTAGCCCCGACGAGCGTAAATTTTGCGTCGCAATCGCTGCTGACGGGGAGTGAATTGGCCGCATTTAAGGCGAAGTTTGCGGCGATAACGGGGCAGTAGGCGTATCCTGCCCGCCGATTCGATAACGAGCAATTGCCCGCGCT
>JAYTWA010000324.1:0-3101 GCA_043743675.1 Sphingomonadales bacterium | reverse complement strand
CAACATTGGCGGTCTCGACCATCGTTCTGCATGAGCTGTTTTACGGTGCTGAGCGATCCGACCGACCCGATTTTCACCACCAGAAAATATCGGCATTTGCAGATAACTTAACCGTAATCAGTTTCGACCGACAGGCTGCACAGGAAGCTGCGCAAATCAAAGCAACGCTCGCGACACAAGGCAATATGATCGGCCCCAACGACATCCTCATTGCTGGCCACGCCCGCAGTTTGGGCGTGAAACTCATCACCGGCAATCTCGGCGAATTTACCCGTGTCGATGGGTTGCGCTGCGAGGACTGGCTGGCATGAGTGCAACGACAATCTACGTTCTCAACGGCCCCAATCTCAACCTGCTCGGCACGCGCGAGCCCGCGATTTACGGGACCGATACGCTCGATGACATCGCCGGGCGGCTGGAGGATCAAGCGCGTCCGCTGGGCCTGACCATCGACATGCGCCAGTCGAACCATGAGGGGCATCTGATCGACTGGTTGCACGAAGCGAATGCGGTGGGCGCAAAAGCTGTGCTGCTCAACGCGGGCGGATATACGCACACCTCGATTGCGATCTATGATGCGATCAAAGCGATCAGCGTGCCCGTCATCGAAGTCCACCTCTCCGACCCGCACACGCGCGAGGGGTTTCGCCATTTGAGCTATGTTGGCATGGCCGCGCAGTGCTGTTTTGCCGGCCACGGGGCGGCAAGTTACACGCTGGCGCTGGACGCGGCGGCCAAGCTCTGACATTTGCAACGGTTAACGAAACATGGGGGTCCCACATGGCCGAGAATAAAAGCGCGATGCAGGTCGATACCGCGCTGATCCGGCAGCTTGCTGAGCTGCTCGACGAAACCAAACTGACCGAAATCGAAGTCGAGGATGGCGCACGCAAAATCCGCGTCGCGCGGACAATGACAGGATTTGGAACGGGCGTTGCAATGGCATCACCCGCACCCATTGCTGCACCTGTTGCAGAGGCTCCTGCCGCTGCCCCAAGCACTGCCAACGCGGTCAAATCACCAATGGTCGGCACGGTTTTCCTCGCCGCTGAACCCGGCGCAAAACCATTTGCAGGTGTCGGCGACACCGTGAGTGAGGGGCAAACACTTGTCATCATCGAAGCGATGAAAGTCATGAACCCGATTGCCGCCCCGCACGCGGGCAAAGTCACGCAAGTCTTGGTTGAAAACGGCCAGCCGGTTGAATTTGACCAACCGTTGATCGTGATCGAATGACAATTGAAAAGCTGCTGATCGCCAATCGCGGTGAAATTGCGCTACGCATTCACCGCGCTTGCCATGAAATGGGGATCAAGACGGTTGCGGTGCATTCGACCGCGGACGCCGACGCGATGCATGTCCGCCTTGCTGATGAAGCCATCTGCATCGGGCCGCCGTCCGCCGCCGACAGCTATCTGAACATCCCGGCGATCATATCGGCCGCCGAAATCAGCGGCGCGGACGCGATCCACCCGGGCTATGGTTTCTTGAGCGAAAACGCGCGTTTCGCCGACATTGTCGAAGAACATGACATCATTTTCGTCGGCCCGAAGCCCGAACATATTCGGACAATGGGCGACAAGGTCGAAGCAAAACGGACGGCTGGAAAGCTTGGCCTGCCGCTCGTCCCCGGTTCTGACGGCGCTGTCACAGACCCGCTGGAGGCTAGGCAAATTGCCGCTAAAATCGGTTATCCCGTGATCGTCAAAGCGGCATCGGGCGGCGGCGGACGTGGCATGAAAGTCGTGACCGGCCCCGACGATCTCGAAAGCCTGATGAGCCAGGCGCGCACTGAAGCCAAAGCCGCGTTCGGCGACGATACCGTCTACATCGAAAAATATCTCGGCAACCCGCGCCATATCGAGTTTCAGATTTTCGGCGACGGCAATGGCAACGCGGTTCACCTTGGCGAGCGCGATTGTTCGCTGCAACGCCGCCACCAGAAAGTGCTCGAAGAAGCGCCTTCGCCCATCATCACGGCCGCAGAACGGATGCGGATGGGCGGCGTGGTGGCCAAGGCAATGGCCGACATGGCCTATCGCGGCGCAGGAACCATCGAGTTCCTCTGGGAAGACGGTGAATTCTACTTCATCGAAATGAACACCCGGCTTCAGGTTGAACATCCCGTTACCGAAATGATCACCGGCATCGATCTGGTGCGTGAACAAATCCGCGTCGCAGAGGGCAAGCCGCTGTCCGTGACGCAGGACGAGATCGAATTTGTTGGCCATGCTATCGAATGCCGGATCAATGCCGAAGACCCCAGAACCTTCGCGCCGTCGCCCGGGCAAGTCACTTATTTCCACGCACCCGGCGGCATGCACGTCCGCTTCGACAGCGGGCTTTATGCGGGCTATCGGATCCCGCCTTATTACGACAGCATGATCGGAAAGCTGATCGTTTACGGTAAAACCCGCGAAGCCGCTATGATGCGTCTGCGCCGCGCGCTTGAGGAAACTGTGATCGAAGGCGTAAAGACAACGATCCCCCTGCATCAGGCATTACTCGGCGAACCCGACATTCAGGACGGCGCCTATACGATCAAATGGCTCGAGGACTGGCTGGCGCGCACGGCATGATCATTGTCACCGGCACCGTCCTCGCCCGCGCCGACAGTTTTGATGCACTGCTCGCGGTCAGCGCTGAATTGACTGCCTAAAAAATCACTTGACACAACAAACCATATTGGTTAGATGTGAGGGCGTTCGCTGTGGCTGCTGATCATGGCTATGACGAATGAGGTGGGTATCACTGGCAACAGGGATCTCCAACGACCGGCGCGGAATATATCCGGGATATAAAGACGGAACTTCCGCAATCACCGGCCTTCCGGACGAACCAAAACGCACGCAGGGGCGTCGATTCGGGACTTAGGCACTGGATCCTTTGTGTGGACAAGGGGCTGATGGTCGAGGCGAAAGCGTCGGCGCATCACGTCCGAAGCACAAACCCAGCGCCCAAGGACTGTTCCCGGCTAACCTTTAATTCGCCACTCAAGCCCGCACAAGATGCGGGAACGGCGTGCCGACCGGAAAGCCAACCAAAGTCTCGACGCTTGAGGCTCGAATACCAGACTACCAAAGTCGTCGAGCCCCGGACCC
>JAYTWA010000323.1:0-2719 GCA_043743675.1 Sphingomonadales bacterium | reverse complement strand
GGCTGGTATTCCGCGGGCTGGGTCGCTAAGCCTGCGTTCACCATGAGACGGGCAAAGGTCCGGCACGGTCAACTCAAGGATTTATCGACGCGTGAACATCCGATTGAAAGGTATTGCCACGGCAAGCGCATTGACGCTCGTGGCCGCCACCGGTTTCGCCCAAACCGTTCCCGATCAACAGCCTGTTCCCAACAACGCCGGGCTTAACCTGCCCACGGTGCTGACGACATTCGGCAAAGTCGATCCGCATCTTCGCAAGGCAACCGCAATTGTGAATGGCGACATCATCACGGGCACCGATATTGATCAACGCCTTGCGCTGATTGTGATCGCGAATGGTGGGCGGGTGTCGGCTGAAGAAAAAGAACGTCTGAGGTTGCAAGTGCTACGCAATCTGGTTGACGAAACACTTCAGATTCAGGAAGCCAAGGCGAACGAAATCACGATTACGCCTGCTGAAATCAATTCCAGTTATGGCCGGATTACCGAGCGTTTCAAGCGCACGCCTGCGACGATGGGTGCTTATCTGCGCGAACAGGGATCGTCGGATCGTTCGATCAAACGCCAGATACAGGGTGAATTGGCGTGGAGCCGGGTGCTGCGCCGCAAGGTCGAACCGTTCGTTAACGTGAGCGGCGAAGAAGTGCAGGCCATCATGGCGCGCCTCGAAGCGTCAAAGGGTCAGAAAGAATTTCACATCGGTGAAATCTACCTGTCATCAACCCCTGAAAACTCGAACGAAGTGATCGCCAACGCCAAGAAGATCATTGACCAAATCCGTCAGGGCGGTTCGTTTGCCGCTTACGCACGTCAATTTTCCGAAGCATCGACAGCATCGGTCGGTGGCGACCTTGGCTGGGTCCGCGCACCGCAATTGCCCGATGCGCTCGCGTTGGCGGCTCAGGAATTGTCGGTCGGCCAAATTGCGGGGCCAATTGCTGTGCCCGGCGGTTTTTCGGTCGTCTATCTGGTCGACAGCCGACAGGTTCTGACCACTGATCCGCGCGATGCCGTGTTGAACCTTCGTCAGATGTCGATCAAATTCGATCCCGGTATGCCAGCGGCTGCGGCAACAGCTCGTGCCGAGGCCTTTGCCAAAGCGACGCAAACGATGGGCGGATGCGGGCGCGTGGCCGAAGTCGCTGCTGACCAGAAAGCTGAAGTTATCGACAATGATCAGGTCAAGGTGCGCGACCTTCCGCCGCAGCTTCAGGATATGCTGTTAAAACTGTCAATCGGTGAAGCGACTCCGCCGTTCGGATCGCAATCCGAAGGTGTCCGGGTCCTTGTCATGTGCGGGCGTGACGAAGCCCAAGCGGCGGGCGGCCCCTCGTTCGACCAGTTGATGTCGCAAATGGAAGAAACGCGCGTCAATCAACGCGCGCAACGCTATTTGCGCGACCTTCGGCGTGATGCGGTGGTGGAATATCGCTAGTCTTTATTCTGCGGATGCCCCTCTTGCAGTGGCGATGGGTGATCCCGCCGGCATCGGACCGGAAATTATCGCCAAGGCATGGGTCGAACGTGAGCGCGCTGGCCTATCACCCTTTTTTGCTGTGGGTGACGTCCGCGCAATTCAATCGGTTTGGCTTGGTCCTGTCGAAGCCATTGATGACCCGCGCCAGTCGGTCGAAGTATTCGGACGTGCGCTTCCGGTCATGCAGCTTGAAGATGCCGGATCGATCACGCCGGGCGAGCCCAATCTTGAAGGCGCGCGCTGTTCGCTCGATTCGCTCGAACTTGCTGTCGGGATTGCACGATCAGGTGCCGCACGGGCGCTGGTCACGGGGCCGGTTTCAAAGACACAGCTTTATGCGATTGGCTTTTCACATCCGGGGCAAACCGAATTTATTGCCGAACGCTGTGGCGTCGCGAGCGAAAATGCCGTGATGTTGCTGGCGGGGCCGACGCTAAAAGTGGTGCCGGTCACGACGCATTTGCCGCTAGCCGATGTTGCGGCAGCGCTTTCGGTTGATAGGATTGTCAGCACCGGACGCGCAACCGCACGTGGGCTGCAGCGTAATTTCGGGATCGAAAATCCGCGCCTTGCTTTTGCCGGTTTCAATCCACACGCTGGCGAAAATGGTGCACTGGGCCGTGAGGAAATTGACCTGATTATGCCTGCGATGGAAATCCTGCGCAACGAAGGCATTGATGTCAGCGGCCCGATTGCAGCTGACGCAATGTTCCATTCACGTGCGCGTTCGCAATATGACGTTGCTATCTGCCTTTACCACGATCAGGCACTTATCCCACTGAAAACATTATATTTTGACGATGGTGTTAATATGACACTCAGCCTGCCGATTGTGCGCACAGCACCTGATCATGGCACGGCTTTTGGTATTGCGGGGCAGAATATCGCCAATCCGGGCGCGATGATTGCAGCCATCAAAATGGCGGCGCAGGCAACAACATGCCGTGCGGAACAGGCCGTCACCCAACAAGCAGCGTGACTGTCGAGCGCGCCCCCCTGCGTGACGTTATCGCGCGCCACGGGCTGACCGCGAGCAAGGCACTTGGCCAGAATTTTCTGCTTGATGGCCAGCTCCTCGACCGGATTGCGGCAGTCCCCGGTGATCTTCAGGGCCAATCCGTCTATGAAGTTGGCCCGGGTCCCGGTGGGCTGACGCGCGCGTTGATTGATGCGGGTGCGCATGTCACGGCGGTCGAGCGTGATCGTCGCTGTTTACCGGCGCTCGCCGAGCTTAGCGACGCT
>JAYTWA010000322.1:0-3173 GCA_043743675.1 Sphingomonadales bacterium | reverse complement strand
GCCAATGTTTTCAAAGGCAAAAAACTCACATTAAGTCGCGAGCAATGCTGAAATCTCATCAAAACTATGCGCGACACGGTGCGCGCCACGTGCGCTGAGCTGGTCAGCGTGGCCATCGCGGCAGTGTAGCCCGACTGTCAATCCAACAACATATGCGCCCGATGCAACGGCACCTGTGACGCCAACGACGGAATCTTCGATCACCAGCGTGCGTTTGATGTCTGCGTTGATGGCTGCGGCGGCATGAAGATAGATGTCAGGGGCAGGCTTGCCGCGCGTTACATGCTCGCGCCCTGAATAGATGTGGCCCCCAAAAGCATCGCGCAAACCGATATGGTCCAGATGGCGTGTTATCCACTGCGTTGTGCTTGACGAAGCAATGGCACGGGGCAGCGCGCGAGGAAGTCTGCGGACAAAGGCGATGGCACCGGCGACGGCATTGAGGCCATCGCGCATGACACGATGATCCTCGATCTGGCGGGCGGCGTGAAAGCTGTCCGGTATAGGGCCGCCAATCCAATTTTCGATGGCGTCATGAAAATCTTTGCCGCCAAGTCCGGTGAACGTGTCGAGTGCCTGATCCACCGTCGTTGGATGCCCAAGCGCGGTCAGCGTTGTGGCGACCTGTTGTCCGCTAACAAATTCGCTTTCGATGAGAACGCCATCGAAGTCGAAGATGATGGCATCAAACCTCATGACGCGGGCCAAATAATGCGGCGCCAACGCGGATATGCGTGGCACCCAGCTTCACCGCCGTTTCAAAATCGCCCGACATACCCATGCTGAGCTGATCGAGTCCATGATCGCGCGCCAGCTTTGCAAGCAGTGCAAAATAGGGCGCAGGCTCAAGATCAGCGGGGGGAACTGCCATAAGGCCGACGATATTGAGGCCCGCTTGCCTTGCCTCTGCGAGCCGATCAGGAATGTCACGGACTACACAGCCACCTTTCTGGTCCTCATCGCCGATATTGACTTGAACAAGGCAAACAGGACGCCGTCCAACTTTAGCCTGTGCCTTGCCGAGTGCGGCAATCAGCGAAGATCGGTCAACGGAGTGGATAACGTCGAACAGTGCGACAGCTTCGTCCGCTTTGTTCGATTGCAATTGCCCAACGAGATGCAGGCGAATGTCAGGCGTGGCAGCAACCAGCGCAGGCCATTTCGATTGCGCTTCCTGGACACGATTTTCACCAAAATCGCGTAGTCCGGCAGTAATCAGCGGCATGATGTCTTCGACAGTCTTGGTTTTGGAAACCGCGATAAGCGTGGTTGCGTCAACGGAACGGCCTGCGAGTTTGGAGGCTTTGGCTATTGCGGCGCGGACGTTGGCCAGGCGGATTTCAGGATTAGTCATCCCGGCGCTATAATAAGCCTTATGCGCCGCCGCCACCCGCTCCCCAAAATCTGGTTGATGACTGATCCACGGATTGACGATCTGAGCGCGGCGATCCGACGGTTACCAAGGGGGTCCGGCATTATTTTCCGGGATTATGAATTGGCGCACACGGAAAGGCGGGCGCTGTTCAATGTTGTGCGCAGATTAGCGAAGGCGCGTAGGCACATGCTTCTACTGGCCGATAAACCGTGCGTTGCCCGGCAATGGGGAGCGGATGGTGCGCACAGCCGATCGCTGCATCGGTCGCAGGGTATTCGCACTGTCGCCGTGCATAATGCACGCGAGGCAGCGGCGGCGAAACGCCTTGGTGCGGATTTGATTTTTGTATCGCCCGTGTTTGCCACGCAGTCACATCCCGGCGGACATTCCATTGGAGCAGTTGGCGTCGGGCGGATTGTCGGAAACATGCGTGGCCGCACGATTGCACTGGGCGGAATGACAGCAAAACGCGCGGAATTATTGCTCTCGCTCAAACTTTATGGCTGGGCCGCCATAGACGCCTTTAGAATTTAAAAGCAGTGCCAATATAAACAGCTTGGCTATCGCGCCGCGTATCCGCCGCCGTCACAGGACCAAGCCGGTCACGATCCGACGCTCGATAGCGCACGCCCGCCGTGACATCGAGATTGCGGGTCAGCGAATAAGAACCGCTCATGCCAACCGAAACGCCCGCATCGCCCGCCAATGCTTTTGGTGTGTTCGGTGTTGCCCGATCACTGCCTAGGGCGACGCGAGTCGTAAACTTTTTGATGCTGTAACTGACGCCGACATCAACCGCTTGACGACCACCGAGCGTGCCCAGATCAACCTTTTCGACGCCGCCCGAAAAAGCAAAGCGTTTCCAGCCGACTGCCACGCCAAGATCATACGCAACCGGCATAATATTCGCCGTTGGAGCATTCACCAGCGCCATCCGCTCCCCACCCGACGGCCCGCCAGTCGTTCGTGCGCGCACCGCGACCGTAACAGACCGATTTAGGCGAACACTCGCCGAAGCGGGTGTAAAGCGCATACCACTTGATGATATGCCACTACGTGAGAGCAAAGCCGATAGCCGAGCGTCGGTATTCGCCGGGGTGAAAGACCCCAAACCGCCGCGTGCCCCCAATGAAACGCGCGGTTTGATTGCACGCAAATCATTTGATGCGCTGATCGCAGGGGACAACGCAAGCGCGAGCATGGATATTGCCCCTGTTGCCACCCCAAAAACGATGCGTCGATTGCGCACGACTCGAAACCCCTAAACTGTATTTGCAACATAATGTCGCACGCTTGCGCTACCAGCCCCTAATTCATTTTACCACAGGCTGTTGCATATCGCACACATGCCAGAGCGCTTGCAGGGCGTGCAACACGAGCTATAAAGCAGCGACTGCGCGTAAATCGCGCGAAATTCAAGGATTGCCATGCCCCGCCGCCTTCATATCGCCTTCGCAATTGCGCTTGTTACCACCACGGCTGCGTGCGGCAGCAAGGAAAAGCCGGGGCGCATTGCGGATCTCGCGGCGTCGAAAGTCACGACGATTGGCATCAATGCCTATCTGTGGCGCGCGGCGCTCGACACAGTCTCGTTCATGCCGATCCTCCAAACTGACTCAAATGGCGGCGTCATCGTAACCGATTGGTATGTGAATCCGAATTCGCCCGGTGAGCGGATGAAACTGGCTGTCACCATTCTTGATCAGGATTTGCGTGCGGACGCTCTGCGCGTTGCAGCCTCACGACAGGTGATGACTGGCGGACAGTGGAGTGATGCGCCGGTGCAGGCTGCGACCGT
>JAYTWA010000321.1:0-7587 GCA_043743675.1 Sphingomonadales bacterium | reverse complement strand
GATATGATTGACGCGCATCAGGATGCTGCCAAGAAATCAGGCGCGCGGATCGTATTTTCGTGCGGCTTTGACTCGATTCCCTTCGATCTCGGCGTGTGGAAGCTGCAGGAAATCGTGAAGGACCGCTTCGGCACCGCAGCCCCGCGCATCAAATGCCGCGTCCGCACCATGAAGGGCGGCGCATCGGGCGGCACTGTTGCCAGCATGAAAGCCACGATGGCGGCGGCGGCCAAAAACCCCAAGCATTTCGGCCTGCTGACGAACAGCTTTGCGCTCACCCCCGGCTTTCAGGGGCCAACGCAACCCAGCGGCCTCATCCCCGAATATGACCGCGCAGAAAAGGGCTGGGCCGTCCCCTTCGTCATGGCGCCAATCAACACCAAGAACGTCCACCGCAGCAATTTCCTGTTGGGAGACAACGGTTATGGCGCGAACTTCGTCTACGACGAAATGATGCTGACCACGATCGGCGAAGCGGGCAAAGCCATGGCTGAAGCGGTCGCCAAGATGAACCCCTTCGGCGACGGCAAAATGCCCGAACCCGGCGAAGGGCCATCAAAAGAAGAGCGCGACAACGGCAGCTACGAAATCCTGTTCACTGCTGAAATGGAAGGCCGCGACCCCGTAAAACTCGTCGTCAAAGGCGACCGCGATCCAGGCTATGGCAGCACATCAAAAATGATCGCCGAAGCGGCGCTGACACTGAACGAGACTGACAGCGGTGGCGGGGTGTTCACGCCGGGCGGACTGATGGCTGCAGCGCTGCTGTCGCGGTTGGAAGCAAATGCGGGATTGAGTTTTGGGGAAGAGGGGTAAGCGGAGGCTCAACTTCCCCGGTAAGATCGTATAGATTCTCGATCCAACTGATCCGACGGAACGAGTTTGTAATGGCGCTCTTCGACAACTCTAAGCTCATCACCTTGCAGCCTTAGTTCGAACATTGCCACAATACCACCCGGCATAAATTGCACTGAAATCGCTCGGCTACGCAGCCCAGGAAATCGGTCTTCAACGAACTTAATATCTTGCGTCGTCTGCACTACACCAATCTGGTCACTCCCTCCTTTTGCTTGGACAGGAATGGCATAATGGCATCCATTCCTATCAATCCCGAAATACAGCTCATCAATCTCAATCTGGCCGATGCCCGTGACGGTAGTCCGCAAATGGTTTTGTAAGCTGTAAGTGGTCAGTCCCAAAAAGGTATCGATCAGTCGATTGTATCGGACGATTGCGAGCAAAGCCTGTTCATCATCGAGCGCATAGGCGCGAATAAGTTCGGGTGTTGAATCAGGTATGGCAATGACAACCAAATCGTCGCGCGGCACGATCCGTGTCGTCGTTACAAGGCGAAACCGGTAGCGCGACCGACCAGCCCCCTCGATGATCCATTCCTTCCCGTCGGTCTGGGTTTCGAGAACGCGCTGCGGCAGAGCGGACCTGTATCGGATCGCATAAAGCACGTCACCGACGTTTCTGGGTAAAACGATTTCGAGGTCAACTGCCTTCGCTTCGATCTCGCTTCTCGCAAATTCAAAGGCTGTAATGCCCTGATGCCAATGATCAAAAAATATGCCCTCAATAAGGGCTTGATAACGATTTTGTGTCCGTGGCTCAGGCATAAGTTATCAGCCTTTCGGTATGAGACATATCTTCGATGTCTACCTGCTTACGCTTCGTTGCGCCGCTCTTTCGATCTCGTTTTGACGGCAAGGGCGCAATGCCGAAATGATCGGCCGCTTGTGACAGATTCATCCGAAGTAAATCGTCATCTCCAAGCTCAACCACTTCGAATGGCCGATCAGGAGCGACCCCCAAGGATATGATAACTTGTTCGGCTACAGCGCGAGCCAATGGCGGCGGAACTGAATTTCCGATCTGACGCGCACCGTGCCACTTGGTTTTGTTGAAACGGAACCAATCAGGGTAGCCATGCAACCGCGCCATTTCGCGCACTGTTATGCAGCGTGGAAATTCATAGTGGATTGGGCGGGGACTTGTAAAAGCACCTCGTGCGCCATCGGTTCCTGCGCGTAAAGTGTTGCTGATGCCGGTCGGAGCCAGTTTATAAAACCGCGAGATCGGCTCGGTATCACCGCCATGGGTAGCTCGAAATCGCCGTCGTGAAATGTCGGTATGCGTTGTCCTTGCGCTCGATGTTAGCAGTGATGGATTCCAGTTCCGCACATAGCCCCTGTGCCACGCATCATTGGTTAGGCAACGAAGCTCACTGGCATACAAACTTGGCGGCCCCCATGTATCAGGTTGAACCTCGTCTGTGTGACACAGCGCTTCGAAAAGTTCGGCGTTGGGCAGATCTGAAAGTGCATCAACAGCTGTGGGACCCAAAGGCAAACTTAGCGGTGCCTTGCCGCGACCATCGACTGCACGCGTCGTTTGCTCGGGATAGCTGGGCAATTTCTTCGTGCGCTTTGCCCCGTAGAGGAACAATCGTTCGCGATGTTGTGGAACGCCGAAATGTGCAGCATCGAGCACGCGCCATGGTGATCGAACATCATAGCCAAGCTGGTCAGCAGTTTCGACAATTTCATCCAAGAGCTGCCGGTGCTGGCCGAGCGTCAAACCCTTCACATTTTCAAAGACGAAGTATGTTGCTTCAAGTTCGTCAGCGATGCGCAAGAAATCGCGAACCAGCGCATTGCGCGGATCGTCGAGCACACGCTGGCCGATCATCGAAAAACCCTGACAAGGTGCCCCGCCAAACACGACATCGACCCGACGCTTGCCTATCCCCGCCGCAATGCGAATTTCACTACCCGTCAAACCAACGACTGTTCGTGGCATGATCGCGCAATGCGGGAAATTATATTTGTGGACAGCGCAGTGAACAGGATCGATTTCAATAGCCGCGACAATGTCGAAACCGGCTTGTTCAAAGCCAAGGCTCATGCCTCCTGCTCCCGCGAACAAGTCAATTGCGATAGGTCGTGTCATGTATTTCAAGGTATCACTGTCGCCGTTTGATACGTCAAGTCGCCACCCCCTCAATCATCCTCATCCTCATACCCTACCAAATCCAGCGCCCGTGCCTTGATCTGGCGGGTCATGCACCAGTGCATCAGCGCTTCTTCGCGGCCGTGGGTTACCCAGACTTCCTTGGGCGCGATTTCCGTCAAAGTTGCGGTCAGTTCGTCCCAATCGGCGTGGTCGGACAGGATCAGCGGCAGTTCGACGCCGCGCTGCATCGCGCGTTGGCGGATGCGCATCCATCCGCTTGCCATCGCCGTGATCGGATCGGGCAAGCGCCGCGACCAGCGATCGTTCAGCGCCGAGGGCGGCGCGACGACGATGTGCCCGCGCATCTCCTCCTTGCTCGCGACCAGCGCGGGGCGCAGCTCACCCAGATCAACACCCCATTCGCGATAAAGATCGCACAGCCGCTGCATCGCGCCGTGGATATAGATTGGTGCGTGGTGCCCGAGCGCGCGCAGTTCGGCGATCACCCGCTGCGCCTTGCCCAGCGCATACGCCCCGACGAGCACGCAGCGTTCAGGTTCCGCAGTCAGCGCCGCGAGCAGCTTCGCCATCTCGTCGCGCGTCTCTGGATGACGGAACACCGGCAAACCAAACGTCGCTTCAGTGATGAAAATATCGCACGGCACCGGCTCGAACGGGGCACACGTCGGGTCCGCGCGCCGCTTGTAATCGCCCGACACGACGACGCGCTCGCCGCCATATTCGAGCAGGATCTGCGCCGACCCGAGCACATGCCCGGCGGGCACAAACGTCGCCTTCACATCACCGACAACGACACTTTCGCCATAAGCCACAGCATTCCCGCCCGCCTGCGCACCATAACGCACGCCCATGATCGCGAGTGTCTCGGGCGTCGCCCACACCGCGCCATGCCCGCCGCGCGCATGATCGGCGTGCCCATGCGTGACCAGCGCACGCGGCACGGCGCGCGACGGATCCACCCACGCATCGGCGGGGGGTATGTAAATTCCATGCGGATGCGGTTCGATCCATGCGCCTAATCGTGCCATCACACCTATATGAGCATTGTGCCGACTGATTCCCACCTCCCTGACGTGTTAGCCGACTGGTTTGCGACCAAAGGCTGGGCACCGCGTCGGCATCAACTTGAAATGCTTGGTGCGGCGCGGGCCGGGCGGCATGCGTTGCTCGTCGCGCCGACGGGATCAGGCAAAACGCTGGCGGGGTTCATGCCGACATTGGTTGAGCTGATCGAAGTGCCGACCGAGGGATTGCACACACTTTATATATCTCCTCTTAAAGCGCTCGCAGTCGACGTACGCCGCAATCTCCTGACGCCCATCGAAGAAATGGCGCTGCCCATCCGGGTCGAGGCTCGCACCGGGGACACGCCGTCAGATCGCAAGAAACGCCAACGCGAAAAGCCGCCGCACATCCTGCTGACCACGCCTGAATCATTAAGCCTGTTGCTCAGTTATCCCGACAGCCTGACGATATTTGCAAACCTGAAAACCGTGGTTATCGACGAAGTCCATGCGTTTGCGACCGGCAAGCGCGGCGATCTGCTCAGCCTTTGTCTTGCGCGTCTGCAAACTATCGCGCCCGATTTCCGCCGGGTCGCGCTGTCGGCCACCGTTGCCGATCCCGATGCCTATCGGGCCTGGCTCGCACCCTATGGCGACATTGATGCGGTGACTGTGGTGCAGGGTGACAAGGGTGCGGACCCCTCAATCGAAATCCTGTTGCCAGAAGGTCGCGTGCCGTGGGCGGGGCATTCGGGCCGTTATGCGGCCCCGCAAGTCATGGCGCAGATTGAAGCACACAACACGACACTGATTTTTTGTAACACCCGTGCGCTGGCCGAACTGATCTTTCAGGATTTGTGGAAGGTTAACGAAGGGCGGCTACCCATCGGCATCCACCACGGCAGCCTCGACATCGAAGCGCGGCGCAAGGTTGAGGCCGCGATGGCCGACAACAAATTGCGCGGGCTTGTTGCGACATCCAGCCTTGATCTCGGCCTCGACTGGGGCAATGTCGATTGCGTGATACAAATGGGCGCGCCGAAAGGATCGTCACGGTTGCTTCAGCGTATTGGCCGCGCCAACCACCGGCTGGACGAGCCATCGGAAGCCGTTCTCGTTCCCGGCAACCGCTTCGAATATCTCGAGGCGCGCGCCGCTGTGGACGCGGTGGAAGCGGGTGAACTCGACCCTGATGTTTTCATCGCAGGCAGTCTTGATGTTCTCGCTCAACATCTGATGGCTTGTGCATGTGCGGCACCGTTTGAAGAAGCGCGGATGCTGGCGGAAGTGCAATCGGCGCTCGCTTACAGCGCGCTGACGCCCGCGATGTTCGCCGCCGTTCTCGATTTCATCGCGACCGGCGGATACGCTCTGCGCACCTATGATAAATTCAAGCGCCTGACCAAGACCGGTGACACGTGGCGTGTGTCGCACCCCAAATTCATTACCCAGCACCGGATGAACGCGGGCATCATTGTTGAGGCCGCGATGTTGAAAGTGCGGTTCAAAAATGGCCGCACCCTTGGCCGGGTCGAAGAGGGTTTCGCGGCCACACTTTCCCCCGGCGACACGTTTTTCTTCTCCGGGATTAGCCTGGAGGTCGAACGCATCGACACCGAAGACGTCATCGTCCGCGCCACCAGCCGCCCCGCACGCATTCCGAGTTATGGTGGCGCGCGCATGCCGCTGTCGACCAACCTCGCAGATCGCGTGCGCGGTTTCCTGCATGATGATGGCGAATGGCCCCGCTTTCCACCTGACGTGCGCGAATGGCTCGAAGCACAGCAGCGCCGGTCAAAAATGCCCGCACCCGGCGAATTGCTCGTTGAAACATTCCCGCATCATGGGCGCAATTACATGGTCGTCTACCCGTTCGAGGGATGGAACGCGCACCAGTCTTTGGGCATGCTCCTGACCAAACGTATGGAGAAACGCGGGCTCAAACCCATTGGCTTCGTCGCCAATGACTATGCACTCGCGACCTACAGTCTTGATCCCGTCTCGGACCCGCGCGCGCTATTTTCAGCCGATATTCTCGCGGATGAATTCGTCGATTGGGTCGAAGGATCGCATATGCTCAAACGTGCCTTCCGCGAAGTCGCCGTCATAGGTGGGCTTGTCGAACGACAGCATCCCGGCACGCGCAAATCGGGCAAGCAGGTTACGTTCTCGACGGACCTTATCTATGACGTCTTGCGCCGTTACGAACCCGACCATCTTTTGCTCAAGGCGGCATGGGCCGATGCCCGCGCAAAGATGACCGACGTTGGACGGCTCGCAAATCTTCTTGACCGTGCGGCAGATAGTATTCTTCACATCGACGTGCCGCGCGTGACCCCGCTTGCTGTCCCCGTCCTCGTCATGATCGGTCGGGAAAGCGTGGCGCAGGGCAGCGTTGATGACGCCCTGTTGGTCGAAGCCGAAGGGCTCGCCGCCGAAGCGATGCGGATCGATTAAACTTCGTCTGCGTCCAACCCATAAGCTGTGTGCAGCACGCGCACCGCAAGTTCGGTATAATCCTCTTCGATCAGCACGCTGACTTTGATTTCGCTCGTGCTGATCGCCATAATATTGATCCCGCGATCCGCCAGCGCTTTGAACATTGTCGAGGCCACCCCCGCATGACTGCGCATCCCTACGCCGACGACCGAAATCTTGGCGACTTTGGTATCATGCACCACCGCCGAAAAACCAATGCTGTCCTTTGCCTTGTCGAGCGCATCAAGGGCACGGGCAAGTTCGGCTTGCGGCACCGTAAATGTCACGTCCGTAGACCCCGGCATCCCCGGCGACTGATGCGCGATATTCTGAATAATCATATCGACGTTGATGTTGACTTCAGCCAGCGGCGCGAAAATCCGTGATACAGTTCCCGGTGTATCGGGCACGGCCATCAACGTCACTTTGGCTTCGTTTTTGTCGTGGGCAATGCCCGTGATCAGCTGGCTTTCCACATTGTCTCCTAACTCCCAAAGGACATCATCTTCGCTGACGATCATTGTGCCGGGCAGAGTATCGGCAGTTGCCGAGTTATTGGGGTCGTCAAAGCTCGACAGCACCTGAATGCGCACGCCCGCTTTCATCGCCAAGCCGACCGAGCGCGTTTGCAGCACTTTAGCGCCGACGCTCGCGAGTTCGAGCATTTCTTCATAGGTCACGCGCTTCAGCTTGCGTGCGCGGGGCACAATGCGGGGGTCCGTCGTGTAAACGCCGTCAACGTCAGTATAGATGTCGCAACGGTCGGCCTTGATTGCGGCGGCAACGGCAACGGCGGACGTATCCGATCCGCCGCGGCCAAGCGTCGTCACGCGACACTCGATTTCATCGCTCGTCACCCCTTGAAATCCTGGGATCACGGCAACTTCGCCTCGCGCCCAACCCGCTTCGAGATTATCGGAATCGATGGCCAAAATACGTGCAGATGAATGCGAATTGTTGGTCCAAATTGTGACTTGTGAACCCAGCCAGCTGCGTGCTTTTACACCCGCCGCCTGAAGTGCAATTGCCAGTAACCCGGCTGTCACTTGTTCGCCCGACGAAACGACCACATCATATTCGCGCGGATCAGCCAGCGGTGACGCTTCCTTGCAGAACCCAACGAGTC
>JAYTWA010000320.1:0-7132 GCA_043743675.1 Sphingomonadales bacterium | reverse complement strand
CTTTGGCAGCTTCGGCAAAGCCATCAAGTTCGTCACCGACACGGCAGACGCTATCGTGGATCAGGCTCGTTGAACGGGCGATGTCATCGGTCTGCCGATCGACCTGGCTGACGAGATCGATGACTTCGGCGACTGTGTCATTGATACGCGCGAAGCCAGCCTCCGCCGCACGGCTGCGCGCCATGCCGCTCTGGATTGTGGATACGAACACTTCGCCTTCGCCCGTCAACGAGTCCATCGTGACGCCAATTTCATCAATGGCACTTCGTGTATCATGCGCGAGCTTTTTAACTTCGGCGGCAACGACGGCAAAAGTCCGCCCGGCATCACCTGCTTTTTCGGCTTCGATAGCGGCGTTCAGCGCAAGCATATTTGTGGTGCGAGCGATGGCGTCGATTACCAGCGTGGTACGACGCACTTGTTCCATTGCCGAGGAGAAACTTGCAAGGTGCGTTCCAAGTCGTGTTACCATGGCTGCCAATTCGCCAAATTCGGCAATTGATACGGCGATGGTTTCTGCCCCCTCTTTCAGGCGAGATCGGGCATTATCGGACAACATGCGGGCTTCGTCAGTTGCGTCGGTGACTTGGCGCTGGTCAGTTTCAAGGCTCGCCATAACGGCCTGAAGCTCGGTCAGGATTTTTGTCTGCGCTGCCACACTTGCAGCAACGGTCTGAACCTGTCCGGCCGCTTCTGTGCAGCCAATCGCCAGCGCGCTGGACTGTTCAGCGGCTTTGTCCATCAACTGGGGGTTGGCAGCTTCGATACGCAATTGATACATAGATGTGCCTTGTCGTTCCGCATGGGCGTAGAGCAGTAACGGTTGAGAAGATGTTAACCACGGCTTGGCTTGCCGTTAACGTCAAGTGTAGCCATAACCGCACTATGTTTTTCAATTTCCTAGACGAGCTACGGGCGGCGGGCATCGCTGCGAGCATGAAAGAGCATCTTGTTCTGCTCGAAGCGCTCGACAGTGATGTGATCGACCGCACGCCCGAGCAATTCTACTTTCTGTCTCGCGCGGTCTACGTGAAGGACGAAGGTCTCATAGACCGCTTCGATCAGGTTTTTGCGAAGGTGTTCAAGGGGATTGCCACGACGTTCGGCGAGCAAGGTGCCGAAATCCCAGCTGAATGGTTGCGCGCGGTCGCCGAGAAATTCCTCACCGCTGAAGAAATGGCCGAGATCGAAAAGCTGGGTTCGTGGGATGAGATTATGGACACCCTGAAAAAGCGGCTCGAGGAACAGAAGGAGCGCCACGAAGGCGGCAACAAATGGATTGGCACAGGGGGCACATCACCGTTCGGTCATAGTGGCTATAACCCCGAAGGTGTGCGGATTGGAGGGGAAGGGAAGAACGGCAAGGCGCTTAAAATATGGGACAAGCGCGAGTTCAAAAATCTCGATTCAACCAAGGAACTGGGCACGCGTAACATCAAGGTCGCGCTGCGCCGCCTGCGTCGTTTTGCGCGTGAAGGGGCGCTCGACGAGCTTGACATGGACGCGACGATCAATGGCACGGCGCGGCAGGGCTGGCTTGACATTCATATGCGCGCCGAGCGGCACAATGCGGTTAAACTGCTGCTGTTCCTTGATATTGGCGGGTCGATGGATCCGCATATCAAATTGTGCGAGGAATTGTTCAGCGCGGCGACGAGTGAATTCAAAAATCTCGAATTCTTCTACTTTCACAACTGTCCGTATGAAGGCGTGTGGAAGGACAACAAACGGCGGTTCACCGAACGTACGCCGACGTGGGATGTGCTTCATAAATATGGCCATGACTATAAGTTGATTTTCGTCGGCGATGCGTCGATGAGTCCGTATGAGATTTCGCATCCCGGCGGATCGGTTGAGCATTTCAACGAAGAATCGGGAACGACATGGATGCAGCGGCTTATCACAACATATCCGGCAGCAGCGTGGCTCAATCCGGTGCCCGAAGCGCATTGGGGGTATTCGCAGTCGATCTCGCTACTCAAAGATTTGATGAATGACCGGATGTATCCGCTAACGCTCGGCGGACTTGACGATGCCATGCGCGGGTTGACGCGAAAGAATTAGCCGTTGAGTTGAAGCTGTAATTGCTGAGCTTTTTGCCAGAATTTATCGGCCAGATCGCGACGTCGTTCGCGCGCCTGCTCTGTAACAGCGCGGCCCGCTGCTGACGTTTCCTCGGCAGCCCGCCGGGAATAATAACGAAAATCAGATTCCATTTGCGACCCCTGGATCGAATCACCGTCCAAAGAATATTATCACAAAGTTACGAAACCGTTTGCAAACGCGCAAGCATGGTCGATTCGCAGCAATTGACCCCTGCCGCACACGGCCATATCGGGGTCGCATGCCCCGGTAGCTCAGCAGGACAGAGCAACGGTTTCCTAAACCGCAGGTCGGGAGTTCGAGTCTCTCCCGGGGCACCAACAGATTATGTTTATTGTGCCAATGGGCCCAGCCGTGGCATTGCGCCGCCTCGACTGGAACATGTCGCCCGGCCATCGACATTTAAGTGATGAACCGTGCATAGCGCGGCATGAGCAATGACACCGGTATTTGGGCATCACCGCTTACTGAACCAGCCCCGCGCGATTTATGCACTGATTGCGGTATTTCGCGGATGACTGACCCAAAGCAGTGCGGTTCGGCGTGCCAGTTCATCAAACCTGATTACGCGGCGCTAGAAACCAAAGTGCATGGCCGCGCGCGTGATCCACAAAAAACTGACGAACTACACTTTGGTTCGTTTCACCGGATGACATGCGCGCGATTGGGGACGGCGCTGCCCGGCGCGCAGTGGACGGGGATTACAACACGGCTGGGCGAGCGCTTGCTCGAGACGGGCGTGGTTGATGCCGTCCTAACAATGGCACCCGATCCCGAAGATCGCTGGCGGCCCATGCCGGTGATTGTGACCAAGGCCGAAGGAATGGCCAAAGTGCGCGGGATGCGAATGGGCTACGCCCCGCTGCTTGCGCTGCTCGAACCGGCGCGTGCAGTAGGGCATAAACGGATCGCGGTGATTGGTATTCCGTGTCAGGTACATGCACTGCGCGGGATTGAGGCGACGCTGGGCTTCGAGCGGATTTACGTTATCGGCACGCCCTGTTCAGACAATACAACAACCGCGCGGTTCCATGAATTCCTCGAACTGCTGGATGGGGAACCTGACCGGATTACCTATCTTGAATTTCGCGCCGATTATCATGTCGAGCTACGCTTTGATGATGGTCGCACGCGGGCCATCCCGTTTTTACAACTACCTTTGTCAGACCTTGGACCTGATTTCTTTCCGCTAACGTGCCGGACTTGCGTGGATTATACCAATGCGCTTGCCGATGTGACCGTGGGTTATATGGCGGGGCAGGGGGACCAGTGGTTGATCATCCGCAATGAACGCGGCGAAGAACTGGTCGCGATGTTGGGCGATGAACTCGTCACTGAGCCACTGGGGACAGCGGGCAAGCGTATGGGGGCAGTGAAAGGCTTTATAGCCAACGTCGAACGTGCGGCGGGCGGACTGCCGTTGCGACGGATGCCAAATTGGGTGCGGCCAATTGTTGGCTGGTTGATGCCGCGCTTTGGACCGCGCGGTCTTGAGTTTGCGCGCGCACGGCTCGAGATGAAAGCGGCGGAAACGGTTTTGCATCTGCGTCGCGAACACCCACGTCGGATCAAGAACATGGTGCCGTCGCATATCTGGGCTTTGCTTGAACCCTATGGTTTCAAACGCGAAGCTGGCGAATAGGGCCAACGAAAAAGGCGCCCGATCTTTCAACCGGACGCCCTAATCAGTTTAGTCGTTAGTGAAGCGAAACGCTTACTTGGTGACGGCTTCAACCTTGTTTTCAATTGCGGCAACAGCGTTGTCGGCAGTCGCTGCAACAGTGTTCGTCGCATTGTCAGCAACTGTTGCAACGGCGTTTGTCGCGTTGTCGGCAGTTGCTTCAAGGTTGTCGGCAGTGTTCGCGATTTCGCTCATGGCGTTGTCGCCAGCGTCGATCACGTTCTGTGCTTCTGGGGTCTTGTTGCAAGCTGCGAGAGCGAGCAGGCCGGTTGCGGCGAGAACGAGTGTGAACTTCTTCATGGTCAAATTTTCCTTGGGAAAACAAAACTGCGAACGACACAATGCCGCTGCTGTCTGCCTAAATAGTGCCACAATTCGCCGCGTCAATGCCTAACTTACGTTAGTGAATTTCGTAAATTATTGAAATTACATATTATAATAAAATACCCTATTTTTTTGGTGTGGATTTAATCAAATTCTCCGGAGCATTGGCGACAATAGCGAGCATTGCCGTCCAAGCCGCAACATTCTGGCGAAGCTGTGCAGGATCTATACGTTCAAGCGTGTCTTCGGGCGTATGATGATAATCAAAATAGCGCTGGCCCGATTGGTCGAGTGTGATCGTGCCGACGCCGCGTTCCATCATTGGGTCAATATCGCCGCCACCGTCCGCCAGTGCTTTGCCGCGCACGACACCAAGCGGAGCCAATGCCGCCGCTAGTCGGTCAGCAACTGGTTTTGCGCTTTCGGACAGGTTCGTGCGGACCCGCCAGACATTGTCTGCCCCAAAGTCTGATTCAGCGGCCACGGCGTGCAGTTCGTTGCCATGTGCCTTTGCATAAGCCTCACCGCCAAAGCCGCCCACTTCCTCAGCCCCGAACCAGACGACGCGGATCGTTCGGCGTGGTCGCGGTCCGTCGAGGAAGCGTTTGGCGGCAGCGGTTGTGATCGCAAGACCCGCGCCATCGTCCAGTGCCCCAGTGCCCAAATCCCAGCTGTCGAGGTGTCCACCGATTAGCACGACCCCAGCGGCGGGATCGCTGCCCGGCACTTCGGCAATGACATTGCCCGATTCATGTTCACCGGTCTGACGCGGGGTCAGCACGAGTTTCAGGGTGACTGGTTTGCCGCGCGCGATCATGCGCTCGAGAAGTGCGGCATCCGAAACGGACAACGCAGCGGCGGGAATTGGCGTGACGCCTTTGGCAAAGGTCGTGATGCCCGTGTGCGGTCCACGCCCGTGATCGGAGCCGATCGATTTGATTATCATTGCGGCGGCGCCCTTTGTTGCCGCAACATTAGGGCCAGAAAAGCGCGCAAAGCCGAATTGACCATAGGATGATCCGTCTTGTGTCGCGACCATGGCGTTCGAAACGAAAGCGATTTTACCGGTCAGGCTGCCAACGGGGGCTGCCTGGAGATCGGCAATGCTTGCGAAATAAACGACCGGTGCCGTGAGTCCTTCGGGCGGGGTTGCGCCTGAATTGCCCAGCGCGGCTAGCCGGAGCTTTTGCGGGAACGGCGACACGACTTCGGCGGTTTCCTCGCCACGCACCCAAACGGGCATTAGATATGTCTCGATTCGGACATTTTTGAAGCCAAGTGCCGTCAGTTTTGCCGCTGCCCATGTCCGGGCGCGCGCTTCGGCTTCGGTTCCTGCAAGTCGCGGACCCACTTCAGTCGTCAAACCTTCAACAATGTCATAAGCGACGTCATCTTTTAGTGCGGCATCACGCAAACGGACGACATCAGCAGACGTGTTCGCTGATTTGGGAATGCTTGCATCCATCGGCGGGACTGACTGTGCGACGGCAAGACTGGACAAAGCGGCGGTGAGCAAAATGAGTTTTTTCATTACCAGTCGCTAGGCGCGTCACGCGGGTTTGCCAAGGCGTGCACCAGCCCCTAATTGCTCGTTAAATTTCCGAACCACCCACTGAAAGTTCCCGACCGATGGCCGTTCAATATTCCTATGTCATGAAGGGTCTGACCAAGACCTTCCCCGGCGCCGCCAAGCCAGTGCTGAACAACATTCACCTGCAATTCCTGCCCGGCACGAAGATCGCGATTATCGGCGTCAACGGCGCGGGTAAATCGACGTTGATGAAGATCATTGCGGGCTATGACACAGAATTTAACGGTGAGGCTTGGGCAGGTGAGAACATTCGTGTCGGCTATCTCGCGCAGGAGCCGCAGCTTAATTCCAAAAAGAATGTCATCGAAAATGTGAAAGACGGCGTGCGCGATGTTGCTGACATGGTCGACCGGTTCAACGCAATTTCTGCTGAAATGGGCGAGCCCACTGACGATACCGATTTTGACAAGCTGCTCGTTGAAATGGGCGATTTGCAGGAAAAGATTGATGCGGTGGACGGGTGGACGCTCGACAATCAGCTTGAGATTGCGATGGAAGCGCTGCGCTGTCCGCCTGGGGATTCGTCGGTTGAAAATCTCTCGGGCGGGGAGCGCCGCCGCGTGGCGCTTTGCCGGTTGCTGCTCGAAAAGCCTGAAATCCTGCTGCTCGACGAACCGACCAACCATTTGGATGCGGAGTCGGTCCAGTGGCTCGAAAAACATCTGATAGACTATGCGGGTAACGTCATTCTGGTCACCCATGACCGTTATTTCCTTGATAATGTCGTCGGCTGGGTACTCGAAATTGATCGCGGCAAAGGGCTTCCCTTCGAGGGCAATTATTCGGCCTGGCTTGAAGCCAAAGCCAAGCGGATGGAGCAGGAAGACCGTGAGGAAGATGGCCGTCAAAAGGCAATCCGTGACGAACTGCAATGGATCCGTCAGTCCCCCAAGGCGCGGCAGACCAAGAGCAAGGCGCGTATCCGCGCGTTTGATGAACTGGTTGAGAAACAGGCGGACCGTCGACCCGGAGGCGCGCAAATCCTTATTCAGATTCCGGAGCGGTTGGGTGGTAATGTCATCGACGCGGTCGGGCTGACCAAATCCTATGGCGATAAATTACTGTTCGAAAACCTCGAATTTACGTTGCCGCCGGGTGGGATCGTTGGCGTCATCGGGCCGAACGGCGCGGGTAAATCGACATTGTTCAAACTGATCACGGGGCAGGAGAAGCCCGACAGCGGCTCGATCAAGATCGGCTCGACCGTGAAGCTGGGCTTCGTTGACCAGTCGCGCGACGACCTCGACCCCAATCACAATGTCTGGGAAGAGGTGTCCGGCGGCAACGAACGCTTCTATTTCGGTAAGCACGAAGTGAACACGCGCGCCTATGTTGGCGCGTTCAATTTCAAGGGCACCGATCAGCAGAAAAAAGTCGGACAGCTCTCAGGCGGCGAGCGCAACCGCGTCCATATGGCCAAAATGCTCGCGGCG
>JAYTWA010000319.1:0-2817 GCA_043743675.1 Sphingomonadales bacterium | reverse complement strand
ACGCCGCGGATCGCAGTCGTTCACGAAGGCAAATTCGTGACCGGCAAGTGGCAACCAGGCCGGTTGCTCAACGGCGACGAAACCTTCCATAATGAAGCTGTTCGTGTGGACGGCACGAGCGCAATTTATGCTGCGGTCAATGATGTGGCGGTACCGACGGGACCTCAGCCGACACTCGAAACACTCGTTGATCAGAGCCGAGCCGTTGACGCTGCTCATCATACCAGGTCGCCGACAATCTATAGCGTGCATTTGTATTGGCGTGATCGCTGAATCATCAAACCCTATTTGCACGTGTGAGGCGCACTCATGAAATTAACCCGGCGTTCCCTGCTGGAAGGTAGCTGCTTTACTGTCCTGGGTGGTTCCATTGGCGCGCTAAATCCGACCACTTCGTTATCTGCACCAACACTGTATTCCGATAAAATGGTGGTCGACGATGTCGAAAGAAGAACTTTTGACTTCTTTTGGAGGGCAGTGAATCGAAAAAATGGGCTTATCCCGGACCGCTATCCCACTCCTTCAAACGCTTTGATCTCGAGCGTCGGCTTCGCGCTGGTGGCATATGGGGTTGGAGTCGAGCGCGGGTGGATCCGGCGCGACGAAGCGCGCGGTATTACGCTGAAGACGCTTCGGTTTTTCGATAGCCTGCCGATGGACGACGCACCTGATGGCGTGGGCGGCTACCGGGGGTTTTTCTATCAGTTTCTCAATTTCCGAACAGGATTGCGCGCCGACGCATCGACAATCTTGTCGCCGATCGACGTCGCATTGCTGCATCTGGGATTTCTTTATGCCGCCGAGTGGTATGATAGCGAGCACCCTGACGAAGTGGAAATCCGCCGGCTCGCAATGAAGTTGATCGATGCGGCGCAGTGGGACTGGTATGAAGCAAATGGGACAAACGGCTTGCTGCCAATGGGCTGGGACCCGAAAGCCGGTTTCAATGCCTATCGTTGGTCGGGCTATTCCGAGGCAAAGGGGATGTATCTGCTTGCCATGGGCTCGCGCACTCACCCGATAAACCCACAGGCCTGGAGCCGTTGGACAGCAAGTTTCGACAAACACTGGGTCGGTAGCGGCAAAACGCGTCATCTTGGCTGCGCACCATTGTTTACGCACCAATACAGCGAAATGTGGATCGACTTCCGCGGAATACAGGATCCTCTGATGATGCTTGAGGGACTGGACTATTTCGAAAACGGCCGGCGTGCGACATACGAAAATCGCGCATATTGTATCCGCAATCCAATGCGTTGGCGCGGCTATTCTGAAAACATCTGGGGGCTGACCGGAAGCAATGGCCCTGCGGATCTAATTGCAACGTATGGAGGTGTCGCACGTCAATTTCGCCAATATACGATGCGCGGACCAGATACTTCTCCCGGCGGATTCGACGACGGCACGATTGGTCCAACCGCTTCGGTCTGCGCGATTGCCTGCGCCCCCGAAATCGCCATCCCCGCAATCTATGCGCTCAGGACCGATTATGGTAAAGCAATCTACCGTCAGCTGGGTTTCGTCGAGGCATTCAATCCAAGTTTCACCGATCGCGGCCTAATCGCCTCGGGAAGAGTGTTTCGCGATGCAGGCTGGGTCGATGACGATTACTTCAGCCTCGACCAGGGGCCAATTGTGGGCACGATAGCGAACCATAAGAACGAAGGGGTCTGGCGTACGATGCGAAAGTCTGAGCATCTGCGACGAGCCTTGCAACTCGCAAAATTTCGAGGCGGCTGGCTGGTCAAGACCTAACCAGCGCACAATCTGTTTCGCTCGATGCGGGGAAAGTCGGGAGAGCTCTTTAGAGCGGGCAACCCTGTATTTGTGCTCCCGGCAATGCGCGCACTGTTATTAAGGGGTTCAAAGACAGCGCTACCAATCCAGAAAATTGTTGTCGTTCGGTCATTCCCCCTCCCCCGACCAATCGAAGCGCGGCAGCACTGTCCGGCTACCAAGCAAAAAGGCATCGGCGACGAGTTGCAGAGGGCGCAGATCGACGTCGCTTTCGCGGGCTGCGATCAGATCGGCAAAACGGCGGTATAATCGGGGATATTCACCCGGCCCAGTACAAGCCTGTTCTTGGCCCTCGATCAACAGGCGTTTACCGCCTTCACGCAGCAGCAACATTCCGCAATCGGTATTGACGCTGATGTCCCACGATTGTTTGCCGGTCTGCAGGAAGTCAAATTCGGCCCGAACTTTCGCGTTACCGTGGCGTAGATCCAGAACCGCTTTAAGTGGTGCGCCGCGTCCGGTTGGAACGCCGAGACCAGCCTCTTCAACAATTAACGTTTCAGGCAGGATATGGGTCGCGATCGACAAGGCATTGATGCCGGGATCGAAAACGCCAAAGCCGCCCGCTTCCAAAATCCAGTCTTGCCCCGGGTGCCACACCCGGATGTCCTCGCGCCAGTCGATCCATACCGCATGAACCAGCTTGTCCGTCAGCCAGGCGCGTGCCGCATCGACGCCTGCTGCTTCGCGCGAGTGCCAGGTCGCAAACAGGGTAACGCCTGCAGCCGCCGCGCGCTCGGCCAGATCGACGACCTCGGCGACAGTCGCACCAGGCGGCTTTTCAAGCATTACGTGAAGTCCTGCGTTGATCGCCGCGCGTGCGATCTCAAACCGGCCGTGCGGAGGGGTGCATATCGAAACAGCATTCAACGCGTGTCCACTGGCAAGCATCTCATCAATATCTGAATAGCTCGGTATGCCATCGAGCGTAGCATGTCGGCTTGCACCGCATGCTAGCGCGAAATCGGCATCTGCGGCGAGCGCCGGAACGTGCTGGTCGCGGGCAATTTTACCGATGCC
>JAYTWA010000318.1:0-7772 GCA_043743675.1 Sphingomonadales bacterium | reverse complement strand
AACTCTATGTTCAGCTATTTGAACCAGAATTTAGACAACCCCATGAAACACTTGAATTATGCGCCGCAATGTTCAATCAAAGTCTGTCAATACCGTGCGCCTAGGCGGCACCATGCCTTTAACAAGGCAAAGTAGAAGTTGTTCGCGCAAGTATACGGCCAATCGGCTAACCCGAGCTTGGTGCATCGACCCAAGGAAACTCGAAACTCTCGGGGCTGTAACCCGGTTCGTTTGGATTGGCCGCTTGGTAAGCCATGTCGGCATCTCGTTTCGCCAAGGCGCGGTTGAACTGGCGTGTGTCAGCGGAATCGGCGCGCTGCCACCCGAAATATCCACGGGCCATTAAAACACCGCAATGGCCACAGACTGTCCACGGGCTAAAACGGCTTTTTTCATTTTTGTGCCGACGGGGCCGGTGTTTGGCAAAATAGCACCAAATTCGTTTTATCATCGGCCTCACTTCAAAAAACGGCGCACCAGCGCTAACACGAATAACATCGGTTTTTCATTGAGCAAGGTCGCCTTTGGACGGGATACCTGCACCATTTCACCTTATTATCAATTAAAGAGGCAATCCGACATAATTTTCGGCGATTGTGGTCTGTGCGGCTTTTGAGGAAGTAATATCGTCGAGTTCGGCGATTGGCATACGCCGTTCGACGATTTCGTCGATGTCCTGCCGCGCATTGCCCCCACGCCCGAGTTACAGCGCAAGTTGCTCGTCGATAATCCGATGCGGCTGTATTGGCCCTTCGCCGAAATCTGACGGTGCTTGATTTAGCATGGCCAGAGTGTGCACGGGTTGCATTTTATGGATAATCGCGTGCTAGAGCGCGCCAGTGAATATGATTACATCCAACTTCGGAACTTTGCGCGGACTGGTCCGGCTGGGCTTGGCTTATGGCGAAGTTGCACAAGGGGCAGCCGGGATTTCGAAGCCTGATCCGGCCGCGGTTCGGCGGTTGGTTTTTGTGTGTCACGGTAACATCTGTCGCAGTGCTTTTGCCGATGTTGTGGCGCGCAAGGCAGGGATGCGAGTGGCGTCGTTCGGGTTGTCGACCGATGCGGGGAAGGGCGCGCATCCGCCCGCAATTGCCGCCGCTACTGCGCTGGGTTTTGATATGCGTGCGCACCGGACGACGCGCGCCGGGGATTTTGTCCCTGAGCCGGGGGACTATTTGCTTGGCATGGAAACACGGCAGTTGCGGCGGATGGCAGGGATGGCACATCTGGCGAGCACGCCACGCGGGTTGCTCGGGCAATATGCGTCACCGCCGTTTCCGCATTTGCATGACCCCTATGCGCTTGACCCCGCTTATATGCCGGTTTGCCTGAAGCGGATTGAGCGCGCGGTCGCTAATCTTGCGGAACGTTATCCCGGTGCAGTGCTTTCCTGATTACGCCGCGCATGTCAGACCAGAACGGGCCGCGGTCAGTCATATCCCACACGAAATAACGCATGCCTGGATCGATGAAGTCGCCGATATAGCTGATCAGGTCGCGCCATGGTGTTGGTTTGAAATGTTTGTCGGCAATTGTGCGGCGATTGAAAAGGATGCGGAGTAGGCGGCGGGTTTCGGGAATCGTGTAGCGCGCGTGACGCTCTTTGATTTCGGGCTGCGTTGTGGGGATGCCCATTGCTTGCGCATAGCTTTCCCAGGCAAATTCGGCCCCGGCGTGGCGCGCGAGCGGGAGGCTGCCCCAGAAGCGCCCGTTGATTTCCATCAGCCAATATTTTTCGGCACGTGGGTCGTAACGATATTCGACCATGGCCGGGCCTTCCCACCCAATACTGGCAAGCAGGCTTTCTGATTTTGCACGCTGTTCGACGTGAAGGTCGAGCGGGACCGTGGCGCAGACGGTCGAGACCCCGCCTTCGGGGGGCCATTCGTGGATGCGGCGGTGCTGGAATGCGAGGGTGGCTGCACCGTCGTTCATATGGAACATCTGGCCAAGGCCGGTGCCTGCGCAGTAGCTCTGCGCAAGTGGGTAAGCGCCTAGCGTATCGTAACGAGCAAGTGCGTCGGTGAGCATTGCGGCGTCGGCAATATGTTCGGCTTTGATAAAGTCGACGCCAGCTGCGGCAAGGCGTGGCAAGACCGCAGGGGGATCGGCCCATTTAAGCACAAGCGGGTAGGCAAGCATATCGGCGTGCATCGCCACGTCATCGCCGAAGACGGGCTGCCATGTTTCGGGGACATCGATGCCGAGCGCTTTTGCTCGTTCGAGCGTTGCCGCCTTGTCGAGGACGATGGCAAGCGGCGCGCGGCGCGGCGTCAGAATTTTGCAGCCGTCAATGACAAGCGGCATATCGGCAAGCGCGACCAAGTCATCTTCCGAAACCGCGAGCAACGCGCGGGCATCGGTTTCGCGGATGAGCGAGGGAAGCCAGTCGGCGATGGCCCCGCTCGGCCGGACCGAAAAGCTGGTTGTCCATTTCGACGCGCGGCCAATGGCATTTTTGCTGCGGCCAACCGCGTGGACGGCGACGCCGTGACTGCCCAGTTCGCGGATCACGGTCAGGCCTATGGGTGTGTCGCAACCCAGCACGATGGCTTTGCTCATCGCTCGTAGGTCAGTGTTGCAAAGGCTTGTTCGGCGATACGGCGTGCGGTGCGGCGGTAACTCGGCGGCGCACGGCCCGGCACGGTTGTTGCGGGGGACAACTTAAGCGACTTAAAGCCGCTGCTCGACAGATCAGGGTGTTCGCTGACGGTATGACAAAGGTTTTCAAATCGCGCCATCACGCTGCGGTTCGGCCGTTTGCGGTCGCGGCTCATCATTTCAAAGCTGTGGGTGACGATGGTGAACGCGGGGCGCTGTGTGGCTGCGGCATGGTTTAATGCTGCGGTCATTTCTGTCGAAGAAAGCGCGCAAATCTGGGCGTGGCGAAGATGACCGGGACGGTCGTATATTGCTGATACAGAGACTTCTGTGATGCCAAGTCGATCAACTGGGTCAATCTGGTCAACGCCAAGGCCGATATGACAGGGGTCGCCGATATAGGTCGGATTAAAACTCGAATCCCACTTAATCCCGAGTGTGGCCAGCGCGCGCAGCGTGTCATCATTCGCGCCATAATTGCCCGCACGGAAAGCAACGGGCGGTGGTGCGCCCGCATTGATTAAGAGCTGGCGCGCGAGCGTGATGAGCGTCACCTGATCGTCAAAACCGAAGTCGCCGATGCTGCGACCGCGACGGTCGCCGACGGGTTGATCTTTTGCCCATGCGAGCCATTCGGGATGAAGGTGCAACTGCACTTCGTGACCGCGTGCGATGATGGGCTGTACAACACGGGCGATGACGTCGGGACCGTAAACCAAGGCGGGCATCGGATCGATAAAGAACACGCCTGTCATGCCATGCGCGTCGAGCCGGCCCATCTGCCATTCGACGCCATAGCCACTGCAGGAAATCGAGCATGCGAAATTAGTCTCGGCATCTGCCCCGGCCTGAAACAGGGCCGCCGATAGTTCGGTATCAATGGTGATGAAAACTTGGGTCACACCACGGCCTGTATCGCGCAGACATTACGAAATCGCCCCCCAAATTCAGTTGGACGGAATCGCGGCACGCATGGTCGCGGTCGAGACAACCACGACGGACACATTTGGTTCCTTCACCATTTTGAAGGGAATCGACGTTAATCGTTAACAACGTCGAGGGTCACCTCACAACATAGCGACAGGGGCAACGCGGAAACCGCGGGCGTGATGTCGGGGAGCAATGCAATGGATTCGGAAGTTTTGCACGATATTGCTTTGGAGGGCGTATCGCCTCAGAAACTCGATTTAGAATTTAGCCCAGTCTCTAACACAAAATCGTCGGCACTTCCCCCGTTACCAATCGCAATCGTGCCGGCACTTGCACTCGCAGCGTGCGGCGGTGGTGGGACTGGTGCAGCCGTTACGGCGAGTGCGCCGCCACCCCCGCCCGCACCGCCACCCCCGCCACCGCCACCCGCGCCGCCGACCTCAACACAGTCCGGTCGTTTCCTTGCACAGGCGACCATGGGCACGACCGACGCCGATATTCAGGCTGTTGTCGCACTGGGCTATGACGGCTGGTTAAGCGCACAATTTGCCAAGCCACGAGCGTCGACCTTCTGGGACTGGTTGACCGCAAACGGGTATACGGCACCAGTCAACATATTCCGTGAAGACGGTTATGACGCGATGGTCTGGAGCAGCCTGATTACCGGCGAAGATCAGTTGCGTCAGCGCGTCAGCGTCGCATTAATGTCGATGCTTGTTATCGGGATCGATTCCATTCCGAACAACTGGAAACAGTTTGGCATGGCCGCCTATATGGACATCATATGGGACAATGCGTTCGGTAATTATCGGACGATACTGGACAAAATATCAAACAACGCCGTGATGGCCTTTTATTTGACCTTCATCAATAATCGCAAAGCGAATGCCAGCGGCGCAATGCCCGACGAAAATTATGCGCGTGAAATCATGCAGCTTTTCAGCATCGGGCTGTATCAACTCAACCTCGACGGAACGCAAAAGCTGTCGAACGGCAAGCCCATTGAAACCTATACTCTGAACGATGTCGGTGGCCTGGCCCGCGTGCTGACCGGCTGGAAGGACGACAAGTCCAAGCTCGTCGGTGCCAACGTCAATGGCTATGATAATCTAAGAGATCCGATGATCCAGAACGCGGCGGATCACGAGCTGGGCGTCAAGACGTTCCTAGGCACGACAATCCCTGCCGGAACCGAAGGCGTTGCCAGCCTGAAGATCGCCCTTGATACGATATTTGCCCATCCCAATGTCGCGCCTTTTGTCTCGAAGCAGCTGATCCAGCATCTTGTGACGTCAAATCCAACGCCCGCTTATGTCCAGCGTGTCGCGACTATTTTCGAAAATAATGGTTCGGGCGTGCGGGGCGACTTGCGTGCTGTGGTCCGCGCGATCCTGCTTGATACTGAAGCCCGCAATGATGCCACAGCAGCGTCGAGCACCAGCTTTGGCAAGCTGCGTGAACCGCTGCTGCGCTTCACCGGCTGGGCCCGTGCGTTTGGTGCGACCTCGCCATCGCAAACATGGATGATCGGCGACACAAGCACGACATACAACAAACTGGGACAAAGCGTCGGTCGCAGCCCCAGCGTTTTCAACTTCTTTCGCCCCGGCTACACGCCGCCGAATAGCGGCATTGCAACGCAAAACATGGTTGCCCCTGAATTCCAGATTACCAACGAAGTTTCGGTCATAGGCTACATTAACTTCATGATCCTTTCGATGCGCGACGGCTGGGGTGATTTCAAAGCCAACTTTACTGAATTTTTGGCCAAGGCAGCGGATTCGCAGGCTTTGCTTGATCTGATCAACCTGCGCGTGGCCGCCAATCAGGTGAGTGCCGCAACGATTGCACAGATTAAGACGGCTGTTGACAGTATTGCTTCTGCCACGCCGACCGATCTTCAGAATCGCGTCAACACCGCGACCACGCTGATCATGGTTTCCCCTGAATATCTGGTTTTGAAATAGGATCATGTCGATGTCGTCAGATCAATCACGCCGCGCCTTCTTAAAGCGGTCCGCAGCCCTTGGCCTTGCCGGTTCAGCAGCCCCCTTTGTCACCAATCTTGCCGCAATCGGTGAAGCCGCAGCATCCGTGGCGACCGATTACAAAGCACTGGTCTGCGTTTTTCTTTATGGAGGCAGTGATTTTGCCAACACGCTGGTGCCTTATGACCAGGCCACATATAATCTTTACCAGACATTGCGCCCGAACATCGCGCTGGCGCGCGATGCTTTGACGCCCACGGTGCTGTCGCCCACAACGGCGCTTCCCGGCGCTGTGCAATATGCACTTGCCCCAACATTGGCGCCTCTGCTGCCTATTTTTAACGCGGGCAAAATGGCAGCAGTGCTGAATATCGGCACGCTGATCCAGCCAACCACAAAAGCGCAATATCAGGCGGCGAGTGTGCCGCTGCCGCCGAAATTATTCTCGCATAACGACCAGCAGGCTTTCTTTCAGTCCGCTGCATCAGCTGAAGGCGCTGATTCAGGCTGGGGCGGGCGCATGGGCGACTTGCTGCAATCGGGCAACGGCAATGCGACGCTGACCTGTATCAATGCATCGGGCAATGCCGTTTTCATGACTGGGAAAACAGCGATTCAGTATTCTGTGGGACCAAACGGACCCCTTGCGCCGTACAGCAACTCATCGTCCTTGTTTACATCGGCGACCGCGAACTCCGTGCTTCGTTCGATGGTTTCGGCACCGCGCTCGCATCTGCTCGAAAACGAACATACCCGTGTGACCAAAAGGTCGCTTGATGCCTATGAGCAGCTCAACGGCGCTCTTTTGAATGCGCCAACGATTTCGACCTATTTTGATTTGCACAACGCTTTGGCGGTTCAGCTCAATGTCGTTGCGCGGTTGATTTCGGTCAGCCAGCAACTTGGTGCGAAGCGCCAGGTATTTTTCGTGTCTCAGGGTGGCTATGACTTGCACGATGTCCTTGCAATAAGGCAGCCCTTGCTCCTCGGTGTTTTGGCTGACGCGCTGAAGTCATTTTACAACACAACCGTCGAACTTGGAATTTCGGACAAGGTTACAACGTTCACCGGATCCGATTTCGGTCGATCGATTGTCAACAATGACGACGGATCGGATCATGGCTGGGGCAGTACCCATTTCATCATGGGCGGTGCCGTTAAAGGAAAAGAACTTTACGGAAAATCGCCGGTATATGCGAACAACGGTCCCGATGACGTCGGACAGGGCCGTTTGCTGCCAACAACATCGGTCGATCAATATGCGGCAACGCTCGCCAACTGGTTCGGTGTTACAGATTCGCAGATGTCGACAGTGTTGCCCTCGATTGGCAACTTTACGACGCGCAATCTTGGCTTTGTATAGAACAGCCCAGATTAACTGACTTGCGGGGCGTCATGCTGGTGTGACAGAGAGCCTGTGATGCGTGTTCCATTCCCGTTTTCCGCCATCGTCGGCCAAGACGAGATGAAGCGCGCGCTGCTGATCGCTGCCGTTGATGCGCGCATCGGCGGAGTCATGGTTTTTGGCGACCGGGGCACGGGAAAATCGACGGCTGTTCGTGCGCTGGCCGCGCTGTTGCCGCCGCTTGAAAAAGGCGTGCCTGTGCCGTTTGTCGACTTGCCGCTGGGTGCGACTGAGGACCGGGTTGTCGGTGCGCTTGATCTTGAGCGGGCATTGGGCGCGGGTGAAAAAGCGTTTGAACCGGGCTTGCTGGCCAAGGCAGATCGCGGGTTTCTGTATATTGACGAAATCAATCTGCTTGAGGATCATATTGTCGACTTGCTACTTGATGTCGCAGCGTCGGGCGAAAATGTTGTTGAGCGCGAGGGGTTGAGTGTCCGGCACTCGGCGCGGTTTGTGCTGGTAGGGAGCGGCAATCCCGAAGAAGGCGATTTGCGCCCGCAATTACTAGACCGTTTTGGTCTGCATGCCCGTATTACCACTATTACTAATCTGGCGGAGCGGGTGGATATTGTTAAACGGCGACATGCTTTCGAGATGCACCCCGCCGAATTTATGGCAGAGTGGGAGCCAAAGCAGGAAAGTTTGCGCCGCAAGATTAAAGAAGCCCAACGTCTGCTGCCAAAAATCGAGTTGTCGGACGAAGTTCTTATGAAGATTGCCGAGCTATGTCTGGCTCTTTCGATTGACGGACATCGGGGCGAACTAACGATTGCCCGCACCGCTACCGCCCTGGCCGCCCTTAATCATCATAAGTCGGTTGGTTTGGCGGAGGTGCGCGAGGTGGC
>JAYTWA010000317.1:0-2761 GCA_043743675.1 Sphingomonadales bacterium | reverse complement strand
ATAGTGCGGACGAGCGCTGCCAGATCGGGATTCCGCGTCTGAAGCTGGTCGAGGTCGACTTTGATGCCGTCGACGTCCCGACCTGTTCCGCGACTGTTCGCACTCAAAATTGATTGTGCCAATCTATCAGCATCTTGTGACTGACGGCTGGTGGGTTGCGGGACACTGCTGCCATTAACGCGCATGTCATTCATTGCTCGTTCCTCAAGACCCTCCCGCATTTGGAATAGCGCTTTGCCCAAAGTCTGTATCTAAACGATTCGTTTAGTTGGTTCGAAAAAAGCAAACACATGCTTGCCTTTTGAATGGAAATTCTGCCCAAAAATAGGGCAGCCCCCTCGACTCTGCTCAATGCGAGTGCAACTCTATCGTTCAAACGCCCGCATCCGCACAGGATTGTTGCATCGCAGCGTTTGGCACGTTTATTGAAACATCACGACAGGGGGATCCCGTGAAAAAAATCGAAGCCATCATCAAACCGTTCAAGCTCGATGAAGTGAAGGAAGCACTGCACGATGTTGGCGTGAGCGGGATCACTGTTACCGAGGCGAAGGGTTTCGGGCGGCAGAAGGGCCATACCGAATTATATCGTGGTGCTGAATATGTTGTCGATTTCTTGCCAAAGGTGAAACTGGAAATCGTGGTCGATGACGACATGGCACCGCGGGTTGTCGAAGCCATCGCAGCGGCGGCACAAACGGGCCGCATTGGCGACGGCAAGATTTTCGTGATCCCGGTCGAAAGCGCGCTGCGTATCCGCACCGGTGAAACTGATTCAGACGCACTCTAAACATCCAACCAAAAGGGCATATCAATGGCGACGTCACCCAAAGACATTTTGAAGCGCATCAAGGACGAGGAAATCGAGTGGGTTGACGTCCGCTTCACCGACCCACGCGGAGCATGGCACCATTTGACAATGTGCTCCAGCGTCATTGGCGAAGACGAACTGACCGACGGCCTGATGTTCGACGGGTCGTCAATCGAAGGCTGGAAAGCGATCAATGAATCAGACATGATTCTGAAACCTGATCTTGACGCCTGCTATATTGATCCGTTCTCAGCGACGCCGATGATGATCCTGTTTTGTGACATCGTTGATCCAGCTGATGGCGCGCTTTATGCTCGCGATCCCCGCTCGACGGCCAAGCGCGCCGAAATGTATCTCCAGTCAACGGGTTTGGGCGACACCGTTTATATCGGGCCCGAACCTGAATTTTTCATGTTCGACGATGTTCGTTTCGACAACAGCTACGCGGAGAGTTTTTACAAGATCGACGATGTTGAGCTGCCAACCAACACCGGTACCAAATATGAAGGTGGCAACATGGGCCACCGTCCGCGTGCCAAGGGTGGATATTTTCCTGTTGGCCCCGTTGATGTGACGACCGACATTCGTGCAGAGATGGTCACGACGCTGATGGAAATGGGCTTGCCGATGGACAAGCATCATCATGAAGTTGCCGGCGGCCAGCACGAACTTGGCCTCACATTTGGCAAGCTCGTTGAAACCTGTGATCGCATCCAGATTTACAAATATGTCGTGAAAATGGTGGCGCAGGCTTATGGCAAGACGGCGACGTTCATGCCGAAGCCGATCAAGGCCGACAACGGGTCGGGGATGCACACGCATATCTCGATTTGGGCAAAGGGCAAGAATACCTTTGCAGGCAATGGCTATGCGGGCCTCAGCGATGCCTGCCTGTACTTCATAGGTGGCGTGATCAAACATGCCAAAGCAATCAACGCCTTCACCAACCCGACGACCAACAGCTACAAGCGGCTGGTTCCCGGTTTTGAAGCACCCGTGCTACTTGCCTATTCAGCGCGCAACCGCTCGGCATCGTGCCGTATTCCATATGGTGCGGGCACCAAGGCGAAGCGCGTTGAGTTCCGTTTCCCCGATCCGCTAGCCAACAGCTACCTCGCGACATCGGCACTGCTGATGGCCGGGATCGACGGCATTCAGAACAAAATTCACCCCGGTGAAGCGATGGACAAGAATCTGTATGACTTGCCACCTGCCGAACTGGCGCAGGTGCCCACTGTCTGCGGTAGCTTGCGCGAAGCGCTCAACAGCCTGATCGCGGACAATGACTTCCTGTTGAAAGGCGGCGTGTTCACGCAGGATCAGATCGATGCCTATATCGATTTGAAATGGGAAGAAGTGCACCGGTGGGAAATGGCGCCGTCGCCGGTCGAGTTCGATATGTATTATTCGGGCTGATCGATACACAGCAAATGTCAAAAGGCCCGGCAGGAAACTGTCGGGCCTTGTTGTAACCCCGACTGTCGCTGACATTTCCAATAACCGCAATCCAGTGCTGGCGCGTGCTTCAGCGGACATTTTGCGCGGTTAAAGATATGAATGGCGCAGGCGGTGGGAATCGAACCCACACGGGCCTGAGCCCAACAGATTTTAAGTCCGCCATAAAATTCGCCAATACACTGCAAATTACACATTAAATGGCGTATTTATCATACATGCGTTATTAAAATACGTTGATAGCCAATGCTGCCAAACTAAGTTTACTGCTTCATTGCCCGTCGTCTCTTTGTGTTCGAATGCGGACGCCATACGCGCCATATCGCATGCATTTTGCCCATAGGCACGTCCACACAGCGGCTGGTTTGCGTTAACTCTCGTCAGAACTTCACATTCGCCGTCAGATAATAATAAGACCCGTTAAATCCAAATTGCCCCGCGTTGCGCGTGTAGGGGGTCTGACCTGTCGAATAAGATGCAGCTTCGCCAACCGCG
>JAYTWA010000316.1:0-1741 GCA_043743675.1 Sphingomonadales bacterium | reverse complement strand
TCATACCCGCCCGAACGATTGGCGGTTACGCTGTCATAAACAAAGCCGTCGCGCTTTTCACCAAGGCCGTAAAGGCGCACGGACAGCGTGTCAGAAAGCGGAACAGAGACCGCAGCTTGCACAGACCACAGTTTCTCGCCGTGCACCGAACTGAAGCCATAACCTGCGCCGAGATAGCCGGAAAACTCTTTTGTCGGATCGGCAGTTGCGATGTTGAACGCGCCAGCGAAAGATGAGCGGCCATAAAGTGTGCTTTGCGGACCCTTGGCAACTTCAAGACGGGCAGTGTCGGTCCGATTGATCACGGTGGTGAGCGTTGGCACGATGAAGACGCCATCCTGATAAATGCCAACCGCAGAATTGGATGGGTTGCCGGCTTGCGACCGATTGCCGAATCCGCGGATACCAACAAGCGGAATTGGCCCTACTGTCTGGAAAGTGACGCCCGAAACCAGCGACTGGACATCGCCCAGCGATTTCATGCGGCCCACATCAGCTCCAGTAATGGCCGAAACGCTGGCTGGGATATCCTGAAGCGTTTCCTCGGTGCGGCGAGCGGTGACGATGATGTCGCCAATCTGGCCGTCATTATTTTCGCCAGCAACCTGACTATCAGCGGCTTGGGCCGGCGCTGCGCATGCAAGGGCAGCGGCAATAGCGACCGTGGATCCAGCCAGCAGACGGCAGCGTGCACCGATCCGGCACGGACCTTGCGAATTGATGATGCGGTTGTTCATTGGTTCACTCCCATTTTATAGATACATGGTAACCTAGTGTCTTGATGTCGTCAAGCTTGGGTCGTTGATTACTCTATTGCTCGGTGCTTCTGAGGCGCTCGATCTCACCGAGCATCGCGGCGAAGCCCACGCGGGCAAAATCAATCACGGCATCATCTGAAAAGCGCCCATCGACCATTTTCGTGCCAACCTGGCCTACGACGATTTCGGGCGCGCTGACCGGCCGGGCAAGCGCGCTCACAACTGTTTCGCGGATTTGATACTGCGCGCGCACGCCGCCGGTTATCGCGGGCGACGATGTCACAATCAGCACCGGCTTGTCCTTTAATGGGGACGCATTGTGCGGGCGCGAAGCCCAGTCGAGCGCGTTTTTCAGAACGCCGGGAATTCCGTGATTATATTCGGGCGAAGAAATAAGGAGGCCGTCTGCTGCTGCAATCTGGTCGCGAAAATGCTGCACTGCTGCCGGCAGCGGATCACAGAAAAGATCCTGGTTGAAATGCGGCAAGGCACCGATATCGGCATAGTCATAACGTGCCTGATCTGCCGTTGCCTGCGTCAACGCCGCGAGCACCGCAGTCGAAAAGGACTGGGCGCGCAGGCTGCCCGAAATGCCCAGCAGACGGTAATTTTTTATCCCGGTGTCGGACATCACGCCGCAAAGTCGCCGCGACGGGCGACGGTATTGGAAAGAGTGCCGATCCCCTCGATCTCGATTTCTATGATATCACCCGGCACCATGTACACCGGTGGGGTGCGCGCGTAGCCCACGCCCGACGGCGTGCCCGTGGCAATCACATCCCCGGGTTCCAGCGTCATACCTTCAGACAGGATGGCGATCAGCGTAGCTACGTCGAAAATCATGTCCGCGGTATTGCTGTCCTGCATGATGTTGCCATTGAGGCGTGCTATCAGACGCAGGCCTGATGCCCCGGCAGGAAGCTCGTCACAGGTAACCAGTTCCGGCCCGAAACCGCCGGTGCCATCAAAATTCTTGCCCATGG
>JAYTWA010000315.1:0-2624 GCA_043743675.1 Sphingomonadales bacterium | reverse complement strand
GGCATCGTCAGTTTCAATGTCGAAGGTGTGCATCCGCACGACGTCGGCACGATCCTCGACGAAGAAGGCGTGGCCGTTCGCGCGGGCCATCATTGTTGTCAGCCGCTGATGGCCTATCTTGGTGTGGACGCAACCGCGCGCGCCAGTTTTGGAATTTACAACAATGCCGCGGACATTGATGCGCTGGTGCGCGGACTGACGCGGGTAAGGAAGCTGTTCGGATGAAAATCGAGGAAGTTACCAGCGTAGAGCCACCCCCGAAAGCGCGCGTCGAATTTGAACGCAAGCGCGATTATCTCGACGGGTTCTTGAAAGCCGCGCCGCCCAAACTGTCGCCCGAAGAGCCTGGTGGCGATCTGTACGAACGCGTTATCGATGCGTTGAAAGAGATTTTTGATCCTGAAATCCCGGTCAACATTTACGACCTTGGCCTGATCTATGGCGTTGAAGTCGATGAGGGGCATGTAACCGTATCAATGACCCTCACCACACCCAATTGCCCGGTCGCCGAATCCATGCCGATGGAAGTCGAAATGCGCGTCAGCGCGGTGCCGGGCGTCGGCGTTGCCGAAGTCAATCTGGTCTGGGATCCGGCATGGGATCCAGGCAAGATGACCGACGAAGCACGGTTGGAGTTAGGCATGTTATGACCACAATCACGCGCGCGCGCCCCGCTGCCCTGACGCTGACCGCCAGCGCGGAGCAGCGCATCGCTGACTTGATGGCAAAAGCGCCCGCCGACGCGATTGGCGTGAAGCTCTCGACGCCGCGACGCGGTTGTTCGGGGCTGGCCTATTCGGTCGATTATGTGACCGAAGCGGTGCCGTTCGACGAAAAAATCGAAACGCCCGGTGGGACATTCTATGTCGATGGTGGGTCAATCCTGTATCTGATAGGCAGCCGCATGGACTGGGTCGAGGACGACTTCACGGCTGGCTTCACATTCGAAAATCCCAACGCAAAGGGCGCGTGCGGCTGCGGCGAAAGCTTTACAGTCTAGAACCCGAACGAATACCGGACCGCCCCGCCAATATCGTCGGGTGCGAACGTAAAGTTGCCCGGTTGCTGCCGCCAGTAGCTGTTGACAGTCAGAAACCCCGGACCAAGTGTGCGGGCATAGACAGCTTCGAGATCGCGCTCGCGACCACTTGGCGTTAAATTGATCAGGTCGAGGCCGGTCAGCGCAATCCCGCCATCGGTGACGCGCAATGGTTCCGACCAGCGTACGGACAAACGATCGTCGCGCGCAAGAATGGATGTCCGCGTCACATCGAACGCAAGCGCCTGCGTTGCCAATGTCGAATTGCCCCGCGCCAGTCCGGCCGGGATAAACGTCCACCCCCGCCTATATTGCGCACCAATCTGCCAGTTGCTCGTCGGCACCAGCGCCGCTTGCGCATCGGCAAACCAGCTTGTCGCACCGCCCCCGCCCAACCTACTGCCGCCCAGCCCGCCAAGAAACCGCGCCCCCAGCACAGTTTCGTGCTCGGCCATCCTCGTAAGACGTCCGGCAAGCGACAGGGGCCCGACAATGCCGTCAGCACCAATCACAACAGATCCATAGCCATAGCGCTGATAACGGTCACTGCGCGGACCAATGCTGCCGCGCTCCCAAATCTGAACATCGCCGGTTTCTGCGGCCAGTGTGACGCTGACATCACCCACCCGGTGGCGCAAGGCAAAGGCGCCCTGCGGCACCGTGTCGATCCCGCGCCCGCCATTCGCAACCAGAAACGCGGGCGTGGACTGCGCGGAAAGGCTGCTGTCCAAGCCATCGCTCCCCGTCGCAAATCCCAGCGCGAACGACGTATTGCGACCGATCTGCGTCGCCACCGATCCCGCCAACGCCCGCGCGCTGCCCAACTGATTGCGGTCGAGCAGCAACCGTTCGGGTGTGCGGTCCGCCACTGAGAGCGCAAGCGTCATCGCGCCACCGCGCGCGCTCAACTGTCGCGTGCTATTGGTCAGGGCCGGCAACAGCTGCAACGAACGCGGGGCCCGCGCCAATGTCGGCGACAGGTCAGCCGTGAAGTCGCGGTCATAAATGTCGCGGATCGTGGTCGTCATGCCCCGTTGCCCCGCATCGCCCATCGCAGGCGACAAAGTGCCGTTGTTGCTTAGCGATACGGCAACGCTCGACGTGCCCAGCGACGTCTGCCCCTGCGGACTAAATGCTTTGGCGATGTTGAGTTCGCCACGACCATAAATGCTATCAATGCCCGCCGCACCCAGATCAGTCGTGGTCCGGAACAGCAGATCAACAATCTGTGCGCCCGTCAGATTGGGAAATGCCTGCGCCAGCAAGGCAACCGCTCCCGATACAACGGGGGCCGAAAACGATGTTCCACTCCATTGAAATGCAACGCCGTTTTCATCATTCGAACGGACACGCACGCCCAGCGCCGTTAGATAATAATTCGCGCCATTGCCTGCCTTGTTCGAAAAACTAGCAAGCGTTTGGGTCGAATCAGTTGCGCCCGCGATCAGGACAAGACCACGCGCAATCGGGTCCGTGGCGATTTGGTCAAGCAGATCGGGATTAACCGCAACACCCGGATTGGTATCGCCGTCATTCCCCGCTGAAATCACAATAATGATGCCCGCCGCCGTCGCACGACCGATGG
>JAYTWA010000314.1:0-2482 GCA_043743675.1 Sphingomonadales bacterium | reverse complement strand
CAAGCGTGCGCCGGTGGGCCTGAAAATTGACTGGCGAAGTGGCGACATGCTTTCAGCAGACCTCGGCGCGTTCGATCATGTTGTCGCGATGGATTCACTAATCCACTATCGCGCCTTTGATATCGTTGATGTCGTCACTGAACTGGCGGGCCGCACCCGTGGATCGATCCTGTTCACCTTTGCACCGAAAACGCCTCTACTCACCGCAATGCACACCGCCGGATTGCTGTTCCCTCGCTCGGACCGCGCGCCTGCGATCATTCCAGTCACTGAAAAGCTTCTCCGCAAGCTGCTCACCGACGCGATCCCGCACAAGAAAGTCGGTCGTTCGACGCGCATTTCAGGCGGTTTCTACACAAGCCAGGTACTCGAAGTGGCGTGAAGAACCCACTGCGCCCTGACATGTGGAACCGGATCGGCACCAGCTTCTTGCCGTTCGCCGATGCCGCAAGCGCGGAACTCCCGCTTGGCCGCATCCTGCGCCTGTCGCTGTTTCAGGTTTCGGTCGGCATGTGCGCGGTTCTGCTCACGGGCACGCTCAATCGCGTGATGATTGTCGAGCTCAAAATGTCATCGACACTGGTGGCACTGATGGTCTCGATCCCGCTGCTGTTCGCGCCACTGCGTGCGCTCATCGGGCATAAATCAGACACGCACCGTTCTGTCCTCGGCTGGAAGCGCGTGCCCTATATCTGGTTCGGCACTTTGATGCAGTTCGGGGGGCTGGCCATCCTGCCGTTCGCCCTCCTGATTATGTCGGGCGGTGGACAAAGTGGTCCGGCGATTGGGCAGGTTTTTGCCGCGCTTGGTTTCCTGCTGGTGGGCGCGGGGATGCACACCACACAAACCGCTGGCCTCGCGCTGGCGACGGACCTTGCCACACCCGAAAAAGCGCCCCGCGTTGTGGCATTGCTTTATGTCATGCTGCTCGTCGGCATGATGATCAGCGCGCTTGTCATCGGGCGGTTGCTCGTTGATTTCTCGCCAACGCGGCTCGTTCAGATTGTCCAGGGCGTTGCCGCGCTGACCGCGGTACTCAACATCATCGCGCTCTGGAAACAGGAAGCGCGTGACCCGCGCCGCACCACAATGACAACTGTACATCCCGAATTCAGCAGCGTCTGGGCTGCCTTCATTGCTATCCCCGCCACGCGTCGCCTGCTTGTCGCCATTGGCCTTGGTGCCGCTGCCTTCGCGATGCAGGACGTGCTGCTCGAACCCTATGGCGGCCAGGTGCTCGGGCTTTCGGTTGGTGCCACGACATCGCTCACCGCGCTATGGGCGCTCGGCACGCTCACTGGTTTCGGCCTTGCCGCAAAAGCATTGGCCAACGGATCGGACCCACATCGCCTCGCGGGTAATGGCGGCGTTGCGGGGATTGCGGCCTTTCTGATGATCATTTTTGCTGCGCCCAGCCAGTCCGTCGGACTTCTTTGCATGGGCGCGATGATCATGGGCTTTGGTGGTGGCCTGTTCTCGGTCGGCACGCTGACTGCAGCCATGGCGCTTTCAACCAAAGGCCGCTCGGGCCTGGCGCTTGGTGCTTGGGGCGCGGTGTCCGCAACCTGTTCAGGCACAGCGATACTGCTTGGCGGTTTGCTCCGCGACACGATGTCGGCGTCGTCGGGCTACACTGCGGTGTTCCTCACTGAAATCGTCCTGTTGCTTGCCATGCTGATTGCCATCGGCCCGCTCGTCCGGCGCGTCGGTGGTGCGTTTGAAACTTATCCATCTCAGAAGTTCGGGCTAACCGAATTTCCAACCTGAATACGTAGTTTGAATACTGGCCCGAAGGGAAATAGCCATGAACGTGATATTATTCGGAAATGTGGACTGGGCACTGCTTGCCTTATGGGCGTTCTTCCTCTTTTTCATTGCACTGGTGTTTTACCTCCATCGCGAATCCTATCGCGAAGGCTATCCGCTTGAGGACGAGATCAGCGGCAAATATGATGGCCGCAGCCCGTTGCTGTTCATCAAGAAAAAGACCTTCAAGCTACCCTTTGGTCGTGGATCAGTCACGGTCCCTGATGCGTCGAACCGTGAACCCGTTGAAATCGCCGCGCGCCGCACGGACCGTTCGCCCGGCGCGCCTTATGTCCCGACGGGTAATCCGCTGGTCGATGGCATTGGCCCAGCAGCATATGCCAATCGTGCGAAGCTGCCTGATCTCGATTATGAAGGGCATCCGCGCATTGTCCCCATTGGTGCATCAGGCCTGTGGATCGAAGGACGTGATCCCGATCCGCGCGGCATGACCGTGACGGGCGTTGATGACAAAGTGGCGGGCACCGTCAAAGACATCTGGGTGGACAAGGCCGACCGTCTGATCCGCTACATCGCGGTTGATATTGGCGCACGCACGGTTCTCGCGCCCATGTTCATGGCAAAGATCAACCGCCGGACCAACACGGTCAAAGTCGATGCCGTCCGCGCCGATCAGTTCGCTGATGCCCCCGCCATCGACAGCGCCGACACGATC
>JAYTWA010000313.1:0-4669 GCA_043743675.1 Sphingomonadales bacterium | reverse complement strand
ACGAGATGACATTCCGTGACTGGAGTTCAGACGTTGCTCTTCCGATCTGAACGAAGCCGCGATGGTCGAGCCGCCCTTGCGAGCGATGCAGACGCCTTCGTAATTCTGAACGCGGGTACGTTCACCTTCAACAACACGGACGCCGACTTTTAGCGTGTCGCCGGGGCGGAAGTCAGGAATGGCGCGTTTTGCCGTGAGCTTGGCAATGTTTTCGGCTTCAATCGTCTGGATGAGGTTCATGCCCCATGTGTTCCTTATTCTTTTGCTGTGCGTCAGAGGCAGGCTTGACCCGCGCGCCAGTATGACGCGCCCAAAGGTCCGGCCTGCGTAACCGTGTATCGACTTCTGCCTGAGTTTTACGCCAGGCTGCGATTTTCGCATGATCCCCCGATCGCAGCACTTCGGGGATCGTGCGCCCTTCCCATAGTGCGGGTCGGGTATAGTGCGGATATTCGAGTAAGCCCATTTCGAAGCTTTCGTCATCCCCACTTGAAGCTGCGCCCATTACGCCCGGGAGCAGCCGAATGCAAGCATCGAGCAGCATGATCGCGCCAACCTCCCCGCCGGACAGAATGATGTCGCCCATAGAGACCTGTTCAATGTCGGGCCGCGCGTCGAACAGGCGTTCGTCGAAGCCTTCGAACCGACCGCAGATGATGGTGACGCCGGGGCCATTTGCGATGTCGCGGACCCGCCACTGCGTGATCGGTTTGCCCCTCGGCGTCATGGCAAGAATGGGCGTCGTTCCAAAGACCGTTCGCCCTGAGCTTGTCGAAGGGCCGTCCTTCTTTGCGCTGTCGGTCGAAGAAAAGGACAAGGCTTCGACAGGCTCAGCCCAAACGGTGTTTGTTTGGCCCATCTGCGCCTGTGCAAAGTCCACCGCCGCCGCCAGCACATCCGCCCGCAAAACCATCCCCGCCCCGCCGCCAGCAGGCGTATCATCCACCGATTTATGCTTGTCAGTCGCAAAATCGCGGATATTCGTCGCAGCGCACGACCATAACCCTTCCTCCAACGCCCGCCCCGCCAGCGAGACCCCCAGCGGCCCGGGAAACATCTCGGGGTAGAGGGTGAGGATGTGGGTGCAGAAGGTCACTCGAAGATCTTTGGCAGATTGGTAGCCTTTGTGCGCACTCGCCTGCGTGCCGACATTCCGCTGAGCAAAGCTGTAACCAAGCCAATGACAAGAGCGAGAACGAAGGTTTTGGCACCACGGCTCAAAATTTGCTTGGCTACCTCTTCGGTCATGCCGCCAAACCGATTCATAGTCGTGTCCGCATCAATAAAAATGTAGACATACCACAACACGCAAAACAATGTGACGGGCAGAGCTGCAATCACCGCGACCGAAGTTAGCGGACGACTCAAATTTGTCCGAGCCAACAACCAACCAATTGGTGCCGAGATAATTACGGCAAGGATAACCGCAGCCAATTGGATCATCAAACCGTCCAATTCTCAACCCGCAACCCCGGCACATCAGCGAAGTGCTTCTCGTTGTGCGTCACAACGATCAGATTGTGCGACAAAGCATGAGCCGCAATTAGGCGATCAAAGCGGCCTCGCTCGAATGGCAACAAAGCGTAAGCCATCGCAGCTTTGTAATCGAAATCGAGTATCGGAACTTCCTCAACAAATGCCTTGAGCTGTTCGATGGCAGGTGGCTTCTCGTTCATCGATCCATAGGCAACTTCGGCATAAGCCACGGCAGACGTGACCATATCGCCCTCGTTGCATGCGGCAGCGCGTTGCACCACGCGGTCGTTGGAGTTCATTGTGAGATAAATGATGATGTTGCTGTCAAGCAGGTATTTCACGCTTTACGGTCCGGCCAATCGAGCGAACGCTCCTCGAAAAGCCGTGCGTCATCGTCAATGAGCTTGAGACTGGTCGCCGAACCTGCAACTTTAGCAATATTGAACTTGCGCTTGGGTCGCTCAATCGGTTCCAGCGAAACGAACTCGCCATCTTCGATGGTCATGTCCATTTCCATCCCCGCCTTCAATTTTGTTCCTGCCGGAATGCGCACCGCAAGCGAGTTTCCGGATTGGAAAAGTTTGGCGCGTGTATGCTTGGTTTCGCGAGGTTTCCACCACGGCATCGAACCAGCCAACCGCATTAAACCGGCCTGGCGTTCATTATTTCCGTCTTGTGCGTCTGCCATAACCACCTTCGTATTTACAGCACGTATATACTATTCGGAAAACCCCGCGTCAATCACGACCCGTTCACCCCATTCAGGCACAGCTTCCGCAGTCATCGGCACCATAAATCGTTTGCCGTCCACCTTCTCGATTTCAAGCACATCGCCTGCGCCAAAGTTTTCGACGGCGACAACATGACCAAGCGCCTCACCCACCGTCGAAACTGCAGGTAAACCGATCAAATCTGCATGATAATATTCGCCCTCGGCCAGTGGCGGAAGCGCATCGCGGGGAACGGTAAGTTCTGTCCCACGCATCCGTTCAGCCGTCGTGCGGTCGGAAATTTCGGCAAAGCGCGCGATGACATTGTTGCCGTCACGCAAGGATGTCAGCGTCAGCGCGCCACCGTTAAAATGCTTATGCGCCTTCAGCCCGCTGATGCTTTCGGCAAACACTTTCAGCCGCACTTCCCCGCCCACGCCATGCGCACCGATGATGACGGCGAGCGTGACTCTTTTCAAAACCCCCTCCCCAACAGGGGAGGGGTCGGGCGGGCAGTGCTCATGTTCAGGCGTCAGCCTGCTTTTCTTCTGCCTGTGCGTCTTCGGCCACTGGCGCTTCTTCAGCTTGCGCCTCTTCGACGGCCGGTGCTTCTTCAGCCTGCGCCTGTTCAACCGGCGCTGCTTCAGCCTGAACTTCTTCAGCTTGGGCCTGTTCAGCGGGCGCTTCCTCAGCAGCCGCTTCTTCGGCAACAACCTGTTCAGCAGGCGCTTCTTCAGCCGCTACAACTTCTTCAACAACTTCTGGCTCAGGTGCTGGCGGTGCCGCTGCGGCCGCCGCCGCTGCTTCGGCTGCATCCGCAACGCGCTTTTCCTGCTCTTCCTTGCGCTCGACGGCCTTTTCGCCGGGCTTGCCCTTGTTCGGATTGCTGCGCGCGGCACGTTCACGGACACCAGCGGCATCAAGGAAACGGGCAACACGGTCGGTCGGCTGTGCGCCAACACTCAGCCAATGCTTTGCGCGGTCGGTATCAAGCACAACGCGCTTTTCATCGTCCTTAGCGAGCAGCGGATTATAGCTGCCGATGCGCTCAATGAACTTGCCGTCGCGCGCGCTGCGCTCATCGGCGACGACGATCTTGTAATAAGGGCGCTTCTTCGAACCACCACGCGACAAACGAATTGCAACTGCCATTTCTTTATTCCTTGTTTAATTTCAGTTATTTTTTGAACATGCCGGGCGGCATTCCCATGCCGCCCATCATCTTTTCGAGGCCCGCCCCAGGACCATTGGCACCGCCGCCCATCATTCCCATAAGCGCTTTCATGCCGCCCATTTTCTTGAGCTTCTTCATCGCACCCGCCATTTCCTGGTGCATCTTCAACAGCTTGTTGACGTCCTGCACTGTCGTCCCAGACCCCTTGGCAATGCGGATTTTACGCTTGGCCTGAAGAAGTTCGGGCTTGCTGCGCTCCTTGGCCGTCATTGATCCGATCATCGCATCCATGCGGACCAGAAGCCGGTCGTCCACTGCGCCCGAAGCCATTGCCGCTTGCGCTTTCTTCATGCCGGGAATCATCCCCGCCAGCGCACCAAGGCCGCCCATATTCTGCATCTGCTTCAGCTGCTGGCGCAAGTCGTTCAGGTCGAACTGGCCCTTCGCCATTTTTGCCGCCATCGCTTCGGCGTCTTCGATCTGGATATTTTCGGCAGCGCGTTCGACCAGCGAGACAACATCGCCCATGCCGAGGATACGCCCGGCAACGCGGCTCGGGTGAAAGGCTTCCAGCCCGTCAAGCTTTTCACCAGTCCCGACAAATTTGATTGGCTTGCCCGTGACAGCCCGCATCGAGAGCGCCGCGCCACCGCGCGCATCGCCGTCCATCCGCGTCAGAATAACGCCCGTCAGCGGCACCTGATCGGTAAAGCTCTTGGCAACGTTAACTGCGTCCTGCCCGGTAAGTGCGTCGACAACGAGCAATGTCTCGGTTGGCGCAGACACGTTCGAAACCGCGCGCATTTCGTCCATCAGCGCCTGATCAACATGCAAGCGCCCGGCCGTGTCGAGCATGACGACATCAAAGCCCTGCAACTTGGCCGACGTCAGTGCCCGCCGCGCAATATCAACTGGCTGCTGACCAACAACAATTGGCAAAGTCGCAACATCAATTTGCGCACCAAGCACTGCCAGCTGTTCCTGTGCCGCCGGACGATTGACGTCGAGCGAGGCCATAAGGACTTTTTTGCGGTCCTTTTCGGTCAACCGCTTGGCAATCTTTGCCGTCGTCGTTGTCTTACCCGAACCCTGCAAACCGACCATCATGATGATCGCAGGCGGCGTCACGCCGAGTTCAAGGTCCGCCGCGTCCGACCCCAGCATTTCGGTCAGCGCATCATTGACGATCTTGACGACTTGCTGCCCCGGCGTGACCGACCGCAGCACCGACTGGCCGACCGCTGCTTCGGTCACCGAATCGATAAAGCGGCGCACCACCGGCAGCGCGACGTCGGCTTCGAGCAGCGCA
>JAYTWA010000312.1:0-4627 GCA_043743675.1 Sphingomonadales bacterium | reverse complement strand
CCGCACGGGCATGGTGCATTGCGGCTCACCACGCCGACCCAGCTTTCGGGGTCTTCGCCCAGCATGTCCTGCGGATTGGGCTGCACGATCTGCAACGGCGGCAAGCGCGTGGTGATCAGCCCCATGCCAGACAGATCATCATAACTGTCGTCCTCACCCGTCAGCGGGTCGATGTGCGTCGTGAAGATGTCGGGCATTCGTGGCAGTTCGTTCAGCGGCTCCTGCATGAACTGCGCATGCGCCAGCACTTTGGTCACGTCCTCACGGATCAGCGTCAGCATGCGTTCGAATAGCGCAAATGCTTCCTGCTTATACTCGTTAATCGGTGTTTTCTGGGCGTATGCGCGCAAGTGGATTACCTGCCGCAACGCATCCAGCGTCGACAGATGTTCTTTCCAATGATGATCGAGATTTTGGAGCATCACGCTCTTTTCGACCTGTGCCCATGCGCCATCGGGCAAGTCCGCCGACTTGGCATCAATTGCCGCATCCGCTGCTGCGCGCAGCCGGTTTTCAATGTCTTCGGGCTCGATGCCTTCTTCGGCCATCCAATCGGCGACGGGTACTTCAAGGCCAAGAATGTCGCGTGCGCGCTCGGTCAGGCCATTCTTGTCCCATTGTTCGGGATAGCTGCCCACCGGGCACGCCTCGCCGACAAGCCCGTTGACGGTCTCAGCGCGCATATCGACGACAACATCGTCCACTGTTTCGGCATCCATGATGTCGCTGCGTTGTTCATAAATGACCTTGCGCTGGTCATTCATCACGTCATCATATTCGACAACCTGTTTGCGGATGTCGTAGTTCCGCGCCTCGACTTTTTTCTGCGCCGTCTCGATGGCTTTCGACAGCCATTTCGACCCAATCGCCTCACCATCATCTAGGCTGTTTTTCATCATGCGCGCGAACATCGTGTTGTCACCGAAAATCCGCAGCAGATCATCGTCTAGGCTTAAGTAAAACCGCGACAGGCCCGGATCGCCCTGTCGCCCGGTGCGCCCGCGCAACTGGTTATCGATCCGACGGCTTTCGTGCCGCTCGGTGCCCAGCACATATAAGCCACCTGCGGCCAGCACTTCGGCTTTTTCGGCAATGATTTCAGCTTTCAGCCGCGCAACAACCGCATCCTTCTCTGGCCCATCGATCAGATCGGGATATTCATCGGACAGGCGGAACTCAAGGTTACCGCCCAGCTGAATATCGGTCCCGCGCCCCGCCATATTTGTCGCGATCGTCACACGGCTTTTGCGGCCCGCTTGGCTGACGATATGCGCTTCCTGTTCATGGAAGCGCGCATTCAAAACGCTATGCTCGACACCTTCTTTTTCAAGATATTCGCTCAGCAATTCGGACTTTTCGATGCTGACTGTGCCTACCAGAACGGGCTGGCCTTTCTCGGCCTTCTCACGCACAGATTTCGCAATCGCGCCAAATTTATCCTGCGTATTCTTGTAAAACTCGTCCTGTTCGTCAACGCGCAGCACAGGCACGTTGGTCGGAATCGACACAACATTCATTTTGTAAATGTCAAAAAATTCAGACGCTTCGGTCGCCGCCGTGCCCGTCATCCCGCCAAGTTTTGGATACATGCGAAAGAAATTCTGGAATGTGATCGATGCCATTGTCTGGTTTTCGGGCTCGATCTCGACGCCTTCCTTGGCTTCGACTGCCTGATGCAGCCCGTCCGACCAGCGCCGCCCGTCCATCATGCGCCCGGTAAATTCGTCGATGATGACAACCTTGCCATCCTTCACGATGTAATCGGTATCGCGCTTGAACATCACATTTGCGCGCAGCGCTTGGTTCAAGTGATGCACAACCTGCGTATTTTCAAAGTCATACAGGTTCGCCCCTTCGAGCAGCCCCGCCGTCTCAAGCATCCGCTCGACTTTCTCCGTGCCGTCTTCGGTCAGGATGATCGACTTCTGCTTTTCGTCCATTTCGTAATCAAACGGCACAAGCTCTTTCACGACGGTATGGACCTGTTTATAAAGCTCCGACTTGTCATCTGTCGGCCCCGAGATGATCAGCGGCGTGCGCGCTTCATCAATCAGGATCGAATCGACTTCATCGACAATCGCGTAACTGAACGGCCGCTGCGTCATCTGCCCGCGCTCATATTTCATGTTATCGCGCAGATAATCGAACCCGAATTCATTGTTCGTGCCGTACGTAATGTCAGCGGCATAAGCATCGCGGCGTTCCTGATCCGAAATGTTGGGCACGATAACGCCAACGCTTAAGCCCAGAAACTTGTAGACTTGCCCCATCCAGTCGGCGTCGCGCCGCGCCAGATAGTCGTTGACCGTCACGACATGCACGCCCGTCCCCGGCAGCGCGTTCAAGTAACACGCCAGTGTCGCCACGAGCGTCTTGCCCTCGCCCGTGCGCATTTCGGCGATTTCACCGCGGTGAAGGACGATGCCGCCGATCATCTGCACATCATAATGGCGCTGCCCCAGCACGCGCACGGCGGCCTCGCGCACTGTTGCGAACGCTTCGGGAATGAGCGCGTCGAGTTTCTCGCCCTCCTCAAGCCGCGCGCGAAAGAGCACCGTCTGATTGGCCAGCTCCGCATCGGTCAGCGCGGAAATCGTGCTTTCGAAGCCATTGATTTTGTTGACCATGCCGCCGAGCGACTTGACGTAACGATCGTTCGACGATCCGAAAATAGCCTTGGCAATACCGCCGAGCATAAGGAATTCCTGTATTTGAAATGAGGTCGTCACCCCCGAATTGATCCGGGGTCCAGCTAACTTTATGGAACTGACGGAAACTTAAGTGCGTAAACGCCCGGCATAGATTGGCACGGCCATCTCAGGCGAAGCTACAACGAACTGCACAACCAAAACATCGCGCACCGAAGGCAGCGAAACCAAAGGCCGCCGCCCCGCCGTTGTCACCGCAGCACGCGCTGCAACAACCCGCGCCAGCGTGCTGACCTGCACCGCCGAAACCTCCGCCGCCCGCGCAGGCACAACGCCAGCGGCAAACGCCGACAGGAGAGCGGAGAGGAGGAGGATAAAACGCATCAGAAATGCTTATAGGAGGGGAGTGTTGAAAGGTCTATAACTTCACTACTGGCACCGCATTGTCGTTCCGCTATGAGGAAGCGATGTCTGCAATATCCCCTCTCGCAACTCCCTTCCCCACCCTCGCGCAAATCCCGGGCGTTACGCCGCGCATCGCCCGCGCGGGCTACAAGGACTGGAGCCGCTGCGACCTCACGTTTGTCGAACTCGCGTCTGGCACCACCGTCGCGGGGGTCGCGACGAACAGCAAATGCCCATCGCCCGAAGTCGAATGGTGCCGCGCCGCACTCGCGCTCGGTCAGGCACGCGCGCTGGTCGTCAATGCGGGCAATGCCAATGCGTTTACCGGCCAGCGTGGGCGCGAAGCCGTCGAAACAATTGCTGCCAGCGTTGCCCATCACTTGTCGTGCCAGCCGTCGGACGTGTTCATCGCCTCAACCGGCGTCATCGGCGTCCCTCTGCCCATCGACAAAGCGGAAAGCGGCCTCACTGCCGCTTTCGCCGCCGCGCCCTGTTCGTGGGAGGACGCGACCAACACCATCGGCACGACCGACACATTCGCCAAAGCCGCGCAGACGCAGGCCGTCGTCAACGGCAAAACCGTCACCCTAATCGGTATCATCAAGGGCAGCGGCATGATCGCGCCCGATATGGCGACAATGCTTGGCTTCATCTTCACCGACGCCGCCGTCGCGCCCGCGTTTCTGCAAACCATGCTGTCGACGGCCAACGCCACCACCTTCAACTGCATCACCGTCGACAGCGATACGTCGACCAGCGACACCGTCCTCGCCTTCGCCACTGGCACAGAAAACCCGCTGACGAGCTATGACAGCCCCGGTGCCGACGCGTTCCAGGCCGCATTAACGGACCTCTGCCTCCAACTTGCTTACCTCGTCGTTCGCGATGGCGAAGGCGCGACCAAGTTCATCACGGTGGCGGTCACCGGCGCAGAGTCAGACAAAAGCGCACACCGCATCGCGATGAGCATTGCCAACTCCCCCCTAGTTAAAACGGCCATCGCCGGCGAAGACGCCAACTGGGGCCGCGTCGTCATGGCAGTGGGGAAAGCAGGCGAACCCGCCGACCGCGATAAGCTGTCAATCAGTTTTGGCGCTGTGCAAGTCGCCGCCAACGGTCTGGTCGTCGAAGGCTACAACGAAGCCCCTGTCGCCGCGCACCTGAAGGGCAGCGAAATCGACATCGGCGTCGATCTGGGACTGGGCAACGGCCGCGCAACCGTGTGGACCTGCGACCTGACGCACGGCTACATCAGCATCAACGCGGATTACCGGAGCTAAGCCAGCTCGCCCTCAAGCCAGCCCTTCAACTGCGACTTGGGTGCCGCGCCAACCTTCGTGGCGGCAGGCTTTCCATCCTTGAACAGGATCATCGTCGGGATACCGCGCACACCATATTTGCTCGGTGCATCGGGATTGTCGTCGATGTTGAGCTTGGCAATCGTGACTTGCTCGCCCAGTTCATCCGAAATTTCCTCAAGGCTCGGCCCGATCATCTTGCACGGCCCGCACCATTCGGCCCAGAAATCGACAAGCACAGGGCCACTCGCTTCCAGAACGTCGGTGGCAAAGCTG
>JAYTWA010000311.1:0-3692 GCA_043743675.1 Sphingomonadales bacterium | reverse complement strand
GCGTGAACTTTGCGGTGTCGGACAAGCTCGGAGTCTTCGTTGATGTCCGCAAAGCATTTTACCACACCAATGCATCGGGTCTGCTTGCCGGAAATCAGGTTAATGCAAAGGCTGAGCTTGATCCGCTGACGATCCAGGTTGGTGGTATTGCGCGATTTGGTCGCGGTTCAGACGCATCTGCGCCGATCTCGCGCGATACGTCAAAATGGACCGTTCGTGCTGGCTTTTCGAGCCTGTCACTGGCTGACGCCGTTGACTTAAACGTCGGTGGCGCACCGTTTGCCGGTGCCAAATTATCGACATTCGAACATGCAACACCATCGGTCCAGATCGGTCGGTTCCTGACGGACCATATTGCTATCAACGCTACACTTGGTCTGCCACCAAAGATCGATATTTATGGCGGCGGCTCAATCGGCGTTCTTCCCGACGGTAATGGCGGCTTCACTGGTAAACTCGGTGAAATCACTTATGGCCCGACCGCGTTTACGCTGCAGTATCACTTTACGCGCGAAGGGCGCTTCCGTCCCTATGTGGGCGTTGGCGCCAGCTATATGATTGTTTTCGCCACAAAAGACGGCGCATTCAAGGACCTTAAGGTTGGCGATGACCTCGCCCCCGCATTCGAAGCGGGTACTGATGTGATGGTCAGCAACAAGTTGGGTCTGTTCATTGACGTCAAAAAAGCACTTTTGCGTCCGACTTCCTATGGAAAATTCCAGGGCGCTGATGTTGTCGGCAAAACGCGGCTTGACCCTTGGGTATTCAGCAGCGGTCTGGCCATTCATTTCTGATGCTATCGTCATAAAGGATCACCGCGTTGGGTATGCCCGCCTATAAACCCGAAAACTTCGGTTCGCGTCCCGAACGCTGGGAATGCGACGTTGATGTCATGGTCAATGACGACTGTGGCCGCGAGTTGACGGGCAAGCTGGCAAACATTTCCGAAGGCGGCTTCATGGCCGAATGCGAAGAAAAAGTGCGCATCGGATCGATTGTCGAAGTTAACCTTCCCGGTCGTGGCCATGTCCGCGCCGAAGTGCGCTGGGTGCTCGGCTGGCGCTTTGGTGCCAAAATCCTTTAGCACTGGTAGCTCTCAGAGCAAACCGACCGTGACCTTGATCTCATAAATCTGCCATCACAGTATCGTTTTTGCGGGTTAGCCAACGGCGCGATCATTGGATACGCGTTGCAAGTCATTGTGTGCGACAATCGAAGCCGATAGGCCACCTGTAAATCCATTCAGGGAGTCCATCAATGTTCCGATCCGCTGTGTTCGTCCTTTGCGCGCTTAGTGCGCCGGTTGCCGCCGAAAACTGGCAACCCGAAGAAGCATCGATGCGCGCCCATGTCGGATTTCTGGCGAGCGACGAGATGAAGGGGCGCGAGGCGGGAACGACTGAATATGACATTGCCGCGCGTTATGTCGCCGCGCAGTTTGAAGCGAATGGCCTGAAACCCGCTGGTGGTAAGGAGGGTTATATCCAGCCCGTGCCGCTGGTGATGTTCCGCCCGGCCAATGAGGGGAGCGTCAAACTGGTGCGCGGTGCCACCGAAACCACACTTGAATTCGGGGTTGATTATCTGCCGGGGTCCAGCCCGCTGGCTGCTGAATTGACCAAAGATGCGCCGATGGTTTTCGTGGGGTTCGGCGTTGTTGCTCCGGGGTTTAAGCGCGATGATTATGCGGGGCTCGATGTGAAAGGTAAGATCGTCGTGATGCTGGCGGGCGCGCCATCGTCATTGCCGACCGAAGAACGCGCGCATTATGGCAATGCGGTGAGCAAGCGTCAGCTGGCGGCGGCGCGGGGCGCGGTTGGTATCATTTCAGTCGATACGCCAACGCGCGAAAAAGTGTCGCAGTTTGCGAGGCGGGCGCGCAATTGGAATTATCTGGGGGCAACATGGGCGCATAGCGACGGTACGCCAGACTATCCGGGCGGGACCGCGCCGGGGTTGGCGACGCTAAGCCTCGCAGGTGCTGCGAAATTGTTTGCGGCTCTGCCGGGTGGTGCCGAGGCTGTGTTTGCCGCTTCAGAAAGCAAGACTGGCAATCCGAAGCGCATGGCACTGCCCATGACCGCGCGTGTTGCAATAAAGACCGAAATCAACCGCGTGATGAGCAGCAATGTCGTGGGTCTGCTCGAAGGGTCCGACCCGGCTTTGAAGAACGAGACGATCATCCTGTCCGCACACCTGGACCACACCGGGATTTGCCCCGAAGTGAAGGGCGACAAAATCTGCAACGGCGCGATGGACAATGCGATGGGCATCGCATCGATGATCGAAGTTGCGCATGGCTTCAAACATCTGAAAGTGCGCCCCAAACGCTCGATCCTGTTCCTTGCGGTAACAGCTGAGGAAAAGGGGTTGGTTGGTGCTGATTATTTTGCTCAGAACCCGACGCTGCCAAAAGGCAATCTGGTCGGCAACGTGAATCTCGACATGCCGATTGTTACCTATGACTTTAAGGATGTTGTGGCATTCGGCGCAGAGCGATCCTCAATTGGTCCGGCGGTTGCGCGGGCAGGGGCAACGATGGGCATCGCGCTTGTCCCTGATCCGCAGCCTGAACAGGGCATTTTTACACGCTCGGATCATTATCGTTTCGTGCAGCAAGGCATTCCGTCGGTGTTTCTCGTCACCGGTCCGGGAGGCGACGGTGCCGTTGTTGGAGCCGAGTTTCAGAAAATCCATTATCACCAGCCTTCGGATGACATGAATCTGCCGTTCAAATGGAGTGCGGCGACACGGTTTGTGGGTCTCAATCTGGCAATTGCGCAGGATCTTGCGAATGCGCCCGAACGCCCGCGCTGGAACAAGGGCGATTTCTTCGGGACGCTCTACAAGGGCTATGGCGCGACGGGAAAATAGACAGTGCGCCTGCTGATTTTCGGGCTTGGCTACACGGCGTCGCAGATTGCAGATGCTGTGCGGGCGCGGGGCTGGACGGTCGATGCGACGGGTTCGGCTGGCAATGTCGATTTTAACGACGCGGCCAGCGTGCGGCTGATCGCGGCGCAGGCGACACATATCCTTTCGTCGGTGCCGCCGGTTGTTGACGGCGATCCGGTACTTGCAGCGTATGGTGATGTGCTGACGGCCAAGTGGCTTGGCTACCTGTCATCAACCGGCGTTTATGGCGATGCAGGTGGCGCGTGGGTAGACGAAAGCGCACCCATTCGCGGGCGGCGCGACAGCCGCAATGGTGCAGATCAGGACTGGCTGGCGTTGGGTGCCCACGTGTTTCGCCTGCCCGGAATTTATGGACCAGGGCGTTCGGCGCTCGACCGGGTGGCAAGCGGGCAGGGGCATCGTGTCGACTTGCCCGAACAAGTCTTCAGCCGCGTGCATGTCGATGACATTGTTTCAGGTGTGATTGCAGGGTTTGATGCGCCGCCGGGTGCGTATAACCTCGCCGATGATCTGCCATGCGATCAGAATGCTGTAATCGAAATGGCTGCTACGCTTATGGATTTGCCCGCGCCACTGTTTGTCGTGCTTGAAACCCTGTCGCCTATGGCGCGCAGTTTTTATGCCGAGAACAGGCGGGTTGCGAATGGCAAGGCGAAGCGGGTGCTGGGCTGGAACCCTGTCTATCCAAATTATGCAGTGGGTTTACGCGCGCTTAGAGCAATGACCAATCCGACCAGCGCGATCACGCAGCCAGCGGCAGCGAGTAGCGACCAGCG
>JAYTWA010000310.1:0-2542 GCA_043743675.1 Sphingomonadales bacterium | reverse complement strand
GGCATCATCGCTTGCCGCAGTTGAGGCTTTTTCCAGACGGCCGGCACGATCATTTGCAGCGCTGGCATCGGCTTTTGCCTTTGCCAGCGCCGCCCGTTCGTCCGTGATGCTTTGTGCGGACGCCCAACCGGTCGCCAGCATCAAAAGGGCAACCAAGGCGATCCGCTTGCTCAGCCGAGTTTTCCGAACTGCGCTTCGAACACGGCAACATCACCGCTTGCCAAAAGTCGCGCCTGTTCAACCCAGCGATCACGCGCCATGCGGCCTGCGAAAGGCCCGAGCTGGGCATCAAGCGCTGCCTGCTGTGCGGGATTAAGCGCCGCCAGCTGTTCGAACCGCGTTACCCCCAGTTCGGTCAGTTGCGCGGCCACCTTTGGACCGAGGCCTTTGATGGTCCGCAGGTCGTCGGGCGCACCAGCCAGCACAGGCACAGGGGCAAGGGTTTTTGCGAGGGGCGGTGCAGCGATTTCAACGGGTGTGATGCGGGCTAGCGTTGGGGCAATGACGGGATCGATGCTGCCCAGCTCAACGCGCTGCCCACGCCGCGTGAGCAACAAAATGATCGCAAGAACGACGAGCACGCCGCCAAGAATGAGCGGCCAATAGGTGGTGAGGAAGTCACTGGTCATAATGCGTCTTTATCGTCGCGTGCGGTGGCGCGCCAGCCAATGTCGCGGCGGCAAAAGCCCGTGGGGAAGTCGATGCAATCGACAGCGTGATAGGCGGACTTCTGCGCTTCGCCGACAGTGGCCCCCGTTGCTGTGACGTTCAATACCCGCCCGCCGCTCGCGACCAGCGCGCCATCTTTCACCGCCGTTCCGGCATGGAAGACACGCGACCCGTGCGCCTCCGCCATGTCGATCCCGCGAATCGAACCGCCTTTGTCGGGCGTGCCGGGGTAGCCGTTCGCTGCCATCACAACCGTCAGCGCGGTATCGTTTGAAAACATAAGCGGCGGATGATCAGCGAGCGTTCGCGTTGCCACTGCATAAAGCAGTGCCACCAGATCGCTCTGAAACCGCATCATCATTACTTGCGTTTCGGGGTCGCCAAAACGGGCATTATATTCGATCAGCTTTGGTCCGTCTTCGGTCAGCATGAGGCCAGCGAACAGCACGCCTGCGAATGGCATGTCCTTGTTCATCATATATTCGACGGTCGGATTGATGATTTCGGTCATCACGCGAGACTGTAACTCGGGCGTGAACACCGATGCGGGGCTATACGCACCCATGCCGCCGGTATTCGGCCCCGTATCGCCGTCGCCCACGCGCTTATGATCCTGCGCCGAGGTAAAGGGGATGGCAGTGACACCATCGGTCAGCGCGAAGAAGCTCACTTCCTCGCCGGTCATGAATTCTTCGATGACGACGGATGCGCCTGCTTCGCCAAAGCCGCCGCCGAACATATCCTCGATGGCGGCGCGTGACTGATCAGCGGTTTCAGCGACGATGACGCCTTTGCCAGCGGCGAGGCCATCGGCCTTAATAACCACCGGCAAACCGAAGTCGGCCAATCCGGCGATCGCATCGGCTTTGTTATCATAATGCTCGTAAGCAGCCGTCGGGATGCCGGCGTAGCTGCATACTTCCTTGGTGAAGCTCTTCGATCCTTCGAGTTGCGCCGCTTTTGCGCTTGGCCCGAAACAGGGAATGTCGGCAATGTCGAGACTGTCTGCCAGGCCATCGACCAGCGGCCCTTCCGGCCCGACTACCACCAGATCAACATCATGATCGACACAGAACATGACGACCGCGGCATGATCCTTGGCATCAACATCAACCAGCGTCGCGCATTCCGCAATCCCGGGGTTGCCCGGCGCGGCATATAGCGTATCGCAGCTGGGCGATTGCGCCAGCTTCCACGCCAGCGCATGTTCGCGCCCGCCCGATCCGATCAGCAGGATGTTCATGGACGACGCTTACCCTCTTAATGACCCGGGCCTGTTAGCGAAGACCACCCCCGGCGACAACGCAGGGGCCATGTCGGTGTCCGAATTGTCATCGCGGTTGAAACGCACGGTCGAGGATGCCTTCGGCCTCGTGCGCATCCGCGGCGAGATTTCGGGGTGGAAGCGGGTTGCTTCGGGGCACTGCTATTTAGCGCTGAAAGACGACAAGGCGGTCATCGACGGGGTGATGTGGAAGGGATCGACGTCGGGATTGGCGTTCGCACCAACCGACGGGATCGAAGTGATCGCAACTGGCAAGCTCACCACATACCCCGGCCGTTCTAAATATCAGATCATCATCGAATCGATGGAGCTGGCAGGCGAGGGGGCGATGCTCGCCTTGCTCGAAAAGCTGAAAGCCAAGCTCGCGGGCGAGGGGCTGTTCGATCAAGACCGCAAGCGTTCCCTGCCTTATCTGCCCAAAACAATCGGCGTGGTGACGTCACCCACGGGTGCAGTCATCCGCGACATTCTCCACCGGCTGGCGGATCGTTTCCCGACGCATGTCATTGTCTGGCCGGTGATCGTGCAGGGCAATGGCGCAGCGACAGCAGTCGCGGCGGCAGTCAACGGCTTTTCGGCAATGCAGGG